>NZ_JAZAQF010000074.1:0-81589 GCF_043235035.1 Limnothrix redekei LRLZ20PSL1
TTGAGCAAGGACTATGAGTTGTATTCGGAGACGAGTGAAGGGATGATCTATGGCTGCTTAATGCATTTGATGGTGAGAAGATTGGCTGCTCTAGATGCTTAATAATTGATTTATAAATCAGCTCTCAATCTGGGACTGACCCCAGCAGCCGATCGGGGAGCGGTTATGCTTCAACTCGTCGCGCTATTATGCGCAACATCGCCTCAACCCACTGTCTGATCCAGCTAGAACTGTCCCGCTAAGATTTCCTGTTGGTCTTTTAAGGAGTAGCAACCGTGTGCGGTATTGTCGGCTATATCGGAACCCAACCTGCGGTCAGCATTCTGCTTGAAGGGCTGCGCAAACTGGAATATCGCGGCTATGATTCGGCGGGAATTGCCACCGTTTGGGAAGGGCAACTACACACCGTTCGGGCCCAAGGCAAACTCTACAACCTCCAGGCCAAGCTGGAAGGCTGGGAAATGCCCGCCCGCTTGGGCATTGGCCACACCCGCTGGGCCACCCACGGCAAGCCCGAGGAGCGCAACGCCCACCCGCACATGGATCCAACCCAAACCATTGCGGTGGTGCAGAACGGAATCATTGAAAACTACCGTGAACTGAAAGAGTTGCTGATTGCCGAAGGGGCCAGCTTCAGTTCTGAGACGGACACGGAAGTGGTTCCCCATCTGATCGCCCGTTGTTGGCGAGAGTTGGCGCAGGAGTCGGCCAGTGGTTGGTTGAGTGGGTCACGCCTGATGGAGGCCACTCGCCGGGCGATCGGGCAGTTGAAAGGGGCTTTTGCGCTGGCGATTGTGGCGGCCGATGCGCCCGATGAGTTGATTGTGGTGCGGCAACAGGCTCCCATCTCGATCGGGTTTGGGCAGGGGGAATTTTTCTGCGCATCGGACACCCCGGCGATCGTGCCCTACACCCGCGCTGTTTTGCACCTGGACAATGGCGAAATTGCCCGTTTAACGCCGCTGGGGGTTGAAATTTACGGCTTTGAGGGCGATCGTCGGGTGAAATATCCCCATTTGCTCAACTGGAGTTCCACCCAAGTTGAAAAAGGCGGCTATCGCCACTACATGCTCAAGGAAATCTTTGAGCAACCGGGCGTGGTGCGCGATTGTCTCGCGGCTTATTTTGGCGGCATCACTCCCACCCCGAACTGTTCCGCCGACGGGTCGCCGGTCACCTTGGGGCTGCCCGCAGAATGGCTTCAGGATGTGCAGCAAATCCAAATCCTGGCCTGTGGCACCAGTTGGCACGCCAGCTTGGTGGGTAAGTACTTGTTGGAAGGGCTGGCCGGTGTGCCCACCTCGGTGCAATATGCCTCGGAGTTTCGATCGGCCCCATCCCCAGCGGGCCCTTGCACCCTAACGATCGGGGTGACCCAATCGGGCGAAACGGCCGACACCTTGGCAGCCTTGGAGGTCGATCGCGAGCGTCGGGCCCAGTTGGCCCCGGAATTCCAGGCGCGATTGATTGGGATCAGCAACCGACCGGAAAACACGATCGGGCGGATTGCCGATTACGTGATTCCAACCCACGCGGGCATTGAAATCGGTGTGGCTGCCACCAAAACCTTTGTCACGCAGTTGCTGGCCTTCTATGCCCTGGCCATTGATTTAGGCGTGCGGCGGGGAACCCTAGCGGTCGATCGCGCCAATGTCCTGATTGAAGGGCTGCACCAACTGCCCCGCCACATTGAACATATCCTGGACAAACAAAACGCCAAAATTGAAGCCCTGGCCCACGAATTCAGCGAAACTCGCGACTTTATTTTCATTGGGCGCGGTCTCAACTTCCCGATCGCCCTGGAAGGGGCCCTCAAGCTGAAGGAAATCAGCTATATCCACGCGGAAGGCTACCCGGCCGGCGAACTGAAACACGGCCCGATCGCCCTGTTGGATGACAAAGTGCCCGTCGTGGCGATCGCGACCCCTGGCAATGTTTACGACAAAGTGATGTCCAATGCCCAGGAGGCCCGGGCCCGCGATGCTCGGCTCATTGGCGTGGTGGCGGAAGGGGATGCCCTCGCGGCCGATCTGTTCAACCCGTCCATTTCGGTTCCTGTCACCGATGAGTGGCTGTTCCCGGTCTTGAACGTTGTGCCTCTGCAACTGCTGTCCTACTACATCGCTGCTCGTCGGGGCTTGGATGTGGATCAACCGCGCAATTTGGCCAAATCCGTCACGGTGGAATAGTCCCGATCGCTTCGCTGCCCGCCCGATCGACTAATTAGCCCCAAATCCCATTAGGGCGCATCGCCATGCGCCCGCCAATACGCCTCCAATACAAAAGATCTCCGCAAACCAATTAATTCATTCCCAGCGATCGACCCTGGCAGAGGGCGTACAGCGGTACGCCCCTCCCCAATCGCCCGTGATGCAGATTAGCCGATTAACTGTGCATAGAAAACAAACCAAGTGGTGCTCATCGAATGTGAAAACAGTCCTATAAGAAATCCTAAGATTTTTGACTGATATAAATTTCCGAATTGTTATTACGAGTTTTTACTCATTTTTCTGCATTATATCTTCCTACATGATTAGGACTGAAGGATCAGAAACTTGAGCTTGCGATTCCCACTGCGGGTCATTTTAGTTGTGCCCTTTGTGCTGCAAATTCTGACGGCCGTGGGACTCGTTGCTTTCTTTTCCTTTAAAAATGGCCAGCAAGCAGTACGAAACTTAGCCAGTCAGCTCATGGATAGCACTACCCAGCGAGTTGACGCAGAACTCGACTCCTATCTAAAACTACCTAAGCAGTTGCTGGATGCTACCGCTAAAGCGGTTTCGACAAACCAACTAAATCTATCTAATTCCCGAGCTAGAGAACTATATTTTTGGCGACAGTCCTCTGCATTTGAATCCATTAGTTACATTGGCTGTCTACTGCCCAATGGTGCTGCGGCTGGAGCTGGGAGATGGATTGCTCCCAACCAAGTAACTCTATATGAACACTATCCCAAAATTAATATTGCCAAAGAATATAGTAGTGATCAATATGGCAATCGCTCCCAGGAATTACAGCGCTATTTTGCTGACCCTATCGATATTGATCGATCCTATGCAGAAATCAAGCATAGACCAGGATTTTCTTGGGGGTCGGTTTATGAATATATAGGAAAAGACTTGGCTGTTAATCCGAAATTAGCCCCTGAATTAGCTCAAGCAATCATTGAATCAAACTACTATATTGCTCTGGGTGCTCTTTATCCATTATTTGATAAAAATAATAAGCTTTCAAGTATATTATCAGTCGATTTACAATTAGACCATATTAGTGAATTTTTGCAAAATCTGAAAGTTAGTCCCTCCGGACAGGTTTTTATTATTGAGCGTAATGGTCAATTAATTGCTAGCTCTAGTCGGCAACCGGTCTTTGCAAAATTAGGCGATCAAAAAACACTTCGCTATAGCGTTAACAATATCCCTGACGCAACAATTCAGAACACAGCTCGAAAAGTTCAACAACAACTTGGCAACTTCCAAGCAATTCATCAGGGTCATACATTCATGACCTCAATTAATCAGCGCCAGCAATTTGTGCAAGTAACCCCCTGGCAGGATCCAGATGGCATCGATTGGCTCATCATTATCACAGTTCCAGAGTCAGATTTCATGGAGGCTATTGATGCCAACACACGCATGAGCCTATGGCTCTGTTTTGGAACGGCTGTAATCGTCACTGTCTTGAGCATCTGCACGGCAAATTGGATCACCAATCCTGTTTTTAGCTTGCAGAGGGCAAGTAACGCGATCGCCGGTGGCAATCTTAATTTACTGATTAAGGAGAGTAATATTGTTGAGCTTCAAGGCTTGGCGCAATCTTTTAATCAAATGGCAACTCAGCTAAAGCATTCCTTTGAAGTTTTAGAGGATCGCGTGGCGGAAAGAACTGCGGAATTAGAAGCTGCAAAAATTGCGGCCGACGCAGCCAATCATGCCAAAAGTGAATTTCTGGCAAATATGAGCCATGAATTGCGAACGCCACTGAATGGCATCTTAGGCTATGCCCAAATTCTGGCGCGATCGAAAGCACTCACCCATAAAGATCTACATGGCATTGATGTTATTTATCAATGTGGTTCTCATCTGCTGACTCTCATTGAGGATATTCTTGACTTAGCAAAAATTGAAGCTCGAAAGCTGGAACTTGATCCAAAACCAGTTCACTTAGTAACTTTCTTGCAAGAAATATTTGAAATTTGTCGAATTCGTTCAGATCAAAAAAATATTGAATTTCACTACCAATTAGCTCCTGATCTGCCATCAGGAATTGTAGTAGATGGAAAGCGCTTGAAGCAAGTACTAATAAACTTAATTAGTAATGCAATTAAATTCACTGATCATGGCTCCGTTACCCTGATGGTTAATCGGATAGTTTCTGGCCCATCCCATCAGTTCCAAAATGATTTAGCAATCCAAGATCACTGCTGTTTGGAATTTAAAGTTATTGATACAGGAATTGGCATTGCGTCAGAGGACATTCAAAAATTATTCCGATCCTTTGAGCAAGTGGGTGAATCAGGGCGAAAAGCAGCAGGCACCGGTTTGGGCTTGGCCATTAGCCAAAAAATCGTCTCCCTGATGGGTGGAATGATTCAAATCAAGAGCCAACTGGGCGCAGGAAGCCAGTTTTTCTTTCAACTTAACGTTCCCCTAACAACAGATTGGTTGCAAGAGTCGGTGCAATCCATGGGTGAAGTGGTGGGTTATCAAGGTCTGAAACGCTCTATTTTGATTGTTGATGATGTTCCAGACAATCGAGCTGTTTTGCGAAATTTGTTGGAGCCAGTTGGCTTTTTAATCACAGAAGCGGATCAGGGGCAACAGGCTTTAGAGGAGTTAGAACGTCAATTACCCGACTTGATCATTACGGATTTGTCAATGCCTGTGATGGATGGTCTTGAATTGATTCGACAGATCCGTCGTCATCAACAATGGGCCAGCTTAAAGGTCATTGTTTCGTCGGCTTCCGTGTCCCAGCTCGATCGACAAATGAGTTTAGATGTTGGTGGTGATGATTTTCTGGAAAAGCCAGTCAAGGCCGATCGCCTCTTTAGTCTTCTGGCTCAACATTTGGGCGTGATGTGGCAACTGGAAAAGCAGGATTCAGCGCAGCCTGCGCCACTCGATGGCTCACAAGACCGAATCGTTCCACCCCTCACGGAATTACAATCCTGGTTATATTTTGTGCAGGTCGGCCTTCTTCAAAAGTTGGTCACGGCGGTGGAGTCACTGCTGCAAAGATCTGCCACGGCACAAAATGAGCACCTGAATTCCGGTTCCTATGAGCCTTTTGCGCGAGATGTGCTGCATTTAGCTGAGCGGTTTAAATTAGAAGAGCTTGAGGAAATGATTCAGGCTGCGATTGTTAATTCCCAGGATTGATCCCCCGATCACTACTATTCATAGGGACTAATGGGAATTTTGAATCAAGGCTTTCAAAGCTTCAAAATATCATTAACAAGTAACAATCCGTTAATTGATCAAAAGCTTCGAGCAATTAAAGCTATGATCAATGGGCCAAAAATCCATGCATTGACATTTGATGTATCAAAGATGACGTTCAATGTCAAAAATTATACCTGATCAAAGGTGAGTTTAATCAAATTGAAACTCAATTAAAGAAATATAAATTGTAAATTAGGTGTAAATTGACGCTTTAATTAATCATTTTTGGATGAAAGATTGCTGTTAACTGGCTAAGTTGCCTGGCGCTAACTATGACAGATCTCGTGTTGATTGTTGATGACACCCCTACTAATTTAGATGTGTTGTCTTTGACCTTGAGTAATTCAGGATTTGAGGTGTCGATCGCAACGAGTGGTGAACGTGCTTTGCAGCAAGTTGCCAGGTGTTTGCCCAGCCTGATTTTGCTGGATGTGATGATGCCAGGACTGGATGGATTTGAAACCTGTCTGCGGTTAAAGGAAAATCCTGAAACTGCTCAAGTGCCGGTTATTTTTATGACCGCGCTCACGGATATTAAAAGTAAGATGCGCGGGCTGGAAGTTGGAGCTGTTGACTATATTACAAAACCATTTCATGCCAAAGAAGTGCTGGCTCGAATTAGAACCCATTTAAGGCTTTATCATTTAACGGAAAAATTAGCCCAAGAAGTTGAAAACGCGACCACTGAGCTACGAGCTTCACAGATGCAGCTTGTGCAGAGTGAAAAAATGTCTGCCCTAGGAAACCTTATTGCTGGTGTGGCCCATGAAATCAATAATCCCGTGGGCTGCATTCTCGGGAATATTCAGTTGGCAGAAGATGCGTTAGGCGACTTATTCAAAGTTATTAGAGGTTATCAACAGGAACTGAAGAAACCAAGTCCTGAGCTACTGAAATTGCTGTCCCAAATAGATTTGGACTATCTACAGGAAGATTTGCCGAAGTTGCTGAATTCGATTAAAGGTAGTGGTGAAAGAATCACAACGATTAGTCGTAGCCTGAGAACTTTTTCTAGAATGGGAAGCGATCGCCCACAACTTTTCAATGTGCATGATGGCATTGACAGCACATTGATGATTCTGCGCCATCGACTAATTTATAAACAAGGCCGTCCGGTTATCGAAGTGGTGACAGATTATGGCGAAATTCCAGAGATTTTGTGTTTTCCAGATCAGTTAAATCAGGTTTTTATGAATATTTTAGCGAATGCCATTGATGCGCTGGATGAGAGGGCCAGTGATTGGCAAGGGTCTAATCTGCTGCCAGATGTGCTGAAAATTACAATTAGCACTCGAGTTGATGGAGAGTTTTTGTCAATCAAGATTGGTGATAACGGTAAGGGAATTCCGGAGAAGATTAAGCCCCGAATTTTTGAGCATTTATTTACGACGAAACAAATTGGCAAAGGAACGGGTTTGGGACTGGCGATCGCCCATCAAATTGTGACTGAAAAGCACCTGGGCACTTTGACGGTGGAGTCTCAGGTGGGGCAAGGTACTGAGTTTGAAATTCGCTTGCCCACTCAGCTAGACGTTGAATTTGAGCCTGCTTAATGGCTGGGTTGCTGGGAATTCGAGGGGTTGTTGAGCACCAGTTGCGTGGTTTGGGTGGTTTCCCCAGGCATAGGCAGCCGGTGCTCAGATTTAGTTTTTGGTGAGACCATGCTCCAGGGCAAAGCGGACTAATTCGGTGCGGCTGTTGGTGCCGGTTTTGCTGAATAGGCGGCTGACGTACTTTTCCACATTGCGCACGCTGGTATCTAACCGGCGGGCAATTTCCTTGTTCATTAGCCCCTCGGCTACCAAATTCAAAACACTTTGTTCACGGGGGGTCAAATCCACGGCGATCGGGGGCGGGGTGGGGGTGATGCCGCCGCGTTGGGTCAAGATGGCTTTGATTTCCGCAATTTGCCGAGCCAAATCAGCAATGTCATGTTCGCCATCACCCGTGGGGGCGGTCACTTCATCCCGTCGGCGCAGTAGGTTTTCGACGATCGCCACCAGTTCATCGGGGTCAAAGGGTTTGGATAAATAGGCATCGCAACCGGCGCTATAGCCTTGGATGCGATCGCCCGTCATGCCCTTGGCGGTCAGAAAAACCACGGGAATCGATCGAAACCGGGCATCATCCCGCAACTGCTGCAAAAACTGGTAGCCATCCACCTTGGGCATCATCACATCAGAAATGACGAGATCCGGGGCAAATTGCTGCACCATTTCCCATCCTTCGGTGGCATCGCGGGCAACGCGCACCGTGAAACCACTGTCTTCTAGGTAGGCTTGCACCGCTTCCCGGAGACTGGGTTCATCATCAACTAACAGCAATTGAGCAGACATGGGACTGAGAAGAAAGGAAGGAGGAACGGAAAAAGCAGGATGGCAACCAGCCCCAGGGGCCGATCGGGCGGTTTGGAAATCCTGAATCCTAGCCTAGCGGTTGTGGGTGCAGGGCTATCGATCGCGCGGTGGTGTTCGTGGCTGGGTTGCGCTGGGCCAGGGTTGCCCAGACGGTTGCATCGGTTTGGCCGGTGGGGGCCAAACCCCAATCGCCCTGGAACTGACGCAGGGCGGTGGCAGTGGTTGCGTCAAAGTGGCCGGTGATTCGGTGGTCAAAGTAACCTCGGCAGCGGAGCCGGGCTTGCAGTTCGGCCACCCAAGGCCCTCGATCGCCCGTTTGCAGGGGCCGATCGGGCCGGATCGGCGCAATGGTTGGCCTGGGCGGTGGGCTGGGCCGTTGGGGGTTGCCTTCCACCCAACGCCAAACCCTGGCATCGGCAATGCCGGTGATTGGCACGCCCCAGGCCCGCTGCAATTTGCGAACGGCTCGATCGGTCAGAGGGCCGTAATACCCCGGTTGATAGGGCGCGCGCAACAGGCCCTGGCGTTGGAGGGCGGCTTGCAGAATGGCCACGCGATCGCCCCGCTGACCGGGATAAAGGGGCGATCGGCTGGGGGGCGCTTGCCCTTGGGGCCAAGGATCGGCCGGCAGAGGACGCGCAGGAGTTGCTTGGCGATCGCGGCTAATGGTTTTGGCCAGGCGATCAACGGCGTGATTGGCGCTGTGGGTGGCGTTGGGCTGGGCGCTGGTGGGCGTTGCGTCCGGCGGCAAGGGGCGATCGTAGCCGGGCCCGTAGGCTAAGCCGCGATATTTCAACACCACCGATCGGGGCCAGGGCCAAGCCGCCAACCCTGCCGCCAGCATTGATCGCCCCGCTTGCAGAACAAACTCACAGCCTCGATATTTGCCGAGATATTGACCGATCGTCGTGGTGGTGCTGACCCTGGATGAGGGCATCGAGGGGCGATCGGGATTGTTCTGAGAAATGCTGGGGGCCGGGCGTTGATAGGCCAGACCGCGATATTTCAACTCCATGCCTTGATTTAATCCGATGGCGAAACGGGATGCCAATTACCGCTTAGCTCCGCTGACTTCTGACCGGCCGTACTGGCGCAAAATGTCCGCCAGGGTGGGATAGGCCGTTTCCAGGCCAAAGCTGGCCGGCGACCAAACTTGGTCATAGGTAAAGTGCCGGTAGGCCATGCAGAACCGATCCCAGGGGCCCATCTGGATGTTGAACCAGTCAATTAGCCGATCGGCCAAGCCCACCGACAGGGGAATTTTCAGCCGTGCCGGTCGCCCCTTCAGCACCGTGGAAGCAATATCCACCAGCTCATTAGCGGTCAGGGCCGGCTGACCCAACACAAAATGGCGCGGCCCGGGTTCCGACGGTGGATTGAGGGCCAAGTGGGCCACCACCCGGGCAATATCCGCTGCATGGACAAAGTGAAAGCTGCCATCCACCTTCAGCCGCCGGATCAAGCTGATGTAGCGCAGGGCTTCCGGCAGACCTTTGGTGGGTTCCGAGTAGGGTTTATCGCGATCGCCCCCGAGCACGATCGTCGGATAGATGGCGGTGATTCGATCGGCTAGCGGGCGATCGGTCAACTGCTGGGTGCATTCGGCCTTGCTGCGAATGTAGTCCGTGCCGAGTTGCAGGGCTTCCGAAAGCAAATGCCCATCCCGCCCCAACACGCTGGCCGTGGAGAAATACAGAATCTGATCGCAGCGATCGGGATCCAGCCCATCCATCAGCGCTTGGTTTTGACCCACGTTCACCGCAAAGGTTTCCGGCCCGCCCCAACAAGTCGCCGCCAGGATCGCCGTTTGCACCTGCTTCAGGCGATCGGCAAAGCGATCAAGCTCGCGCAAATCGCCCGCCAGCACCTCAATTTGCGGGTGATTTTGCCAATCAAATTGCAATTTTTGGGGACTGCGCACCAACAACCACAGGGGGCGATCGGTCAATTGCAACAGGCGATCGACCAGATAGTGGCCCACACAGCCGCTCGCCCCCGTGATCAAAATCGGCCCCATATGGCTTGGTTGCTCCCCGCCCCGATCGGCTTGTGCTGAATGCGATCAAGCAATCTTAACAGACCGTCGCAAATCCCTCGCAGCCGGGACGGCATAAGCGCTTCAGCAACCGCAGTGATCGCCCTGTTGGCCCCACCGTCGCCCTTGCCCTGAACCATGGCCCCGGCGATGGCGACCTTGGCCACAGCCGCCCCCCGGCACGGTTGCCAGTCTCGTTGGTTCTGGCCAGGATGCGGCAGGGTCGGAAGGGGCGAGATCAATTGTGATCCAGTGGGTTGCTGGGGTAGCGGCGATCGGTTGGCCCCATTGGACAGGCCCACCCGCAGCCGAGCGATCGGCACAACGCTGGAAAGCCCGCAGGTGATTTTGTTGGGAAGCCCGCTGCAAATTCAAAAACACCCGCTGCACATCGGGATAGTTGCTCGTGGCTGCCAGTAACCGCCGATACATTTCAGCATTTTCAATTTCTCCGGCCACACCGGCTTGGCAGGCCGCCGCGATCGATTCCGGAGCAGTGACCCGTTGCGGCCACTCATCCACAGGTACCGGAATGTTGTACTTCCAAAACAATGGCAGCAGGGCCCGAATATGTCGTTCTTCGGAAGCCAAGATGTTAATAAAAGGACGGATCGGGCCAAATTTCTGAATGACCAGCCGATAGGTAGCTCGGGCCTTAAATTCGTCATTCAAAGCCTCAATTAAAGCTGCCGTCAATGCCTCTTGCATTGCAACCTCCATTGGTAAAAACTGTTGGTTAAATCACTGATGCTTTGTAAGAACAAACCCACCCAGAAATTGAGCAGGCTCAGGAAAGGACGAATAGGAGTCAGTGCTGAAAATTAGCGATGGGAAGTAACAGAGTTAACCACTCTGCTCTGGCGTGACAAAAATGCATTGCACCGTTTCCCGATCGAGGGCGGCTCGGGTGCGACCAATGCTGACGATATAGGACGGAAACCGCTGCTCGATCGCAATTTGGTTCCCCGGCAAAATGCCCAGCGCCGTGAGCTTGCGGAGCATGGCATCATCCTGGGTTTCCAAATGGGCAATCCAATGGGGATCGCTCGATCGAATCGTGGACAGCGCATTCATGGTAATCAGCCTCCGGAGGTGAAAAACAGGTTAGGACGAATAGGATTGCTCGGGGTTGAAAGAGTTGATTTCCCTAGCGTAACTGTCCCAGACAAGGAACTTAAGCTCCTTGTCCCCCGAGATCTTGCAGTGGCAGGATGCAAGTCTCGGGGATTGGACGATAGCCCCCTATACCCAGCGTTCAAACATCACTGCCTTAGAGCACAATATGGAACAGATTTAGCCCCCAATTCAAAACATAGCCAACTGCCAAAGCGAAGGGGAAAATAAACAACACCATGAGCGTTGCGGTTTTAACTCCTCGCTCCTTAATGATCATTTGCAATTGGGCAATGCAAGGCAAAAACAGAGTCAGCACCACTGCTGCAATGAGCAGTTGATCGCCCGTGAGCTGTCCGTCCTGCTGCAAATCAAACAAACCCGCAGCGCCATAGTCCCGCCGAAAGAAGCCATAGAGCAAAATGGGTGCGGTTTCTTTGGGCAAACCCAAACCTAGGGCGATCGGCTCAATGCCGCTAATCAGCCAATCAAAAATTCCCGTTAAACGACCCACCCAAATAATGGCCGAAGCCCAAATGAACAGCGGCAACACTTCCCAGAAATACCACTTCATCCGCACCCAGGTTTTGGTGATGACGTTGCGGATTTTGGGTAGGCGCAGAGGGGGCAGTTCAATATAAAACTGAGCCGCAGAGCCAGGCAGGAACTGATCGATCAAAAAGCCAGCCAGGAGGAAAATGCCCACGATCAACCCAGCCCAGGTGACCAAGGCCGCCGGGCGCTGAGCCAGGAGTCCCAAAATCACACCCCATTGGGCTGCGCAGGGAATAGCCAAGGACAGCAAAAAAGTGGCGATCAGCCGTTCCCGCTTGGTTTCCAGGGTGCGGGTAACGATCGTGGCCATGGTGTCACATCCCAGCCCCAAAACGATCGGGATCACAGCTCGGCCCGAGAGGCCGATCGCCTTAAACAGTCGATCGAGCATCAAGGATAACCGAGGCAAATAGCCGCTATCTTCTAGCAGGGAAAACATTAGAAAATAGGTGGCTACCACCGGCAACACAATCGCCGTGGCGTAGCGAATTCCGAGGGTAATAATCCCGTAGTCATGGGCAAAGAGATCCTGCAAGGTGGGCCAGGGAATCACTTGCTCCGTGACATGGTTTACAACGGGGTTAATTTGTTCCTCAAAGAAGGTTTCAATCCGATCGACCAGTTCTCCGGCTCCGAATTCCCCAACGAATTTATAAACCCCCCAATAGAGCACCAACACCAAGATGGGGAAGCCAGAGATGGGGTTCACCGTTAGCTGATGGATCCATTCGCCCCAACGACGTTGGTTGGGATTGGGTTCTGCCAAGGTGTTTTTTTCGAGCGCCTGGGCAAACCCTTGGCGCGCTTGGGCAATTTCCAGCGAAATTGGTCGGCCCAGTTGGGCCTGGGTCGTAGCAATTAATTGTTCTAGATCCTGTTGTCGATCGCCCGGTAATTGCTCCCACAAATTGGGGTCTTTTTGCAGCAACAACAGAGCAAAGCTCCGGGATGACAAATGGCGATCAGCAAAGTCTTGACCCCAGCCCGATCGCCACCAAGTTTCAATTTGGGCGATCGCTACTTCGATCGGTTCTAAGTATCGGATTGTTAGACTCATTTCTGTGAATTGGCCTGCTCCTGGGCGGCCTTGATAGGTCAGCGATAGGTCAGCGATAGGTCAGCAATGGCGCGCCCTAGCCCACCGCTGCCAAGGCTGGGGCTGGGGTGCTGGCTAGGCGATCGGCCAGGGTTTCTCGTAACCGATCCACGCCCCAATTGCGGGCCGCCGCCATCAGCACCACCGGCACGCCCAACTCTTCGATTAGGGTTTTCTGATCGATGGTCAGGCCCCAGCGCTGGGCCTCGTCCATCATGTTCACCGCCACAATCACGGGCAGCTCTGCTTCTAGCAACTGCACCGTTAGCGCCAACATGCGCCCCAAATTTTTGGCATCCAGCACATGGACGATCGCCCCAAAGGGTTCCGACATCAGCAAATCTCGGGCCACCCGCTCCTCTTCGCTGATCGGCAACAGGGAATACATCCCCGGTGTATCAATCACGCTGACGGCGCGATCGTCTAGGGTCATGGCCCCGCGTGTCACCTCCACCGTTGTGCCGGGATAGTTAGACACCGTGACGTAAGTACCAGTCAGAGCATGAAACAGGACGGATTTGCCCACATTCGGCATTCCTACCAGGGCAACTTGTGGCCCACCTGGCTCGATCGGGGGCCGGCTAAAGTTTTCGCTAAAGGGCAACCACCGCAGCGATCGCTTGGACCCACAACTCCCGTTGTTTTGATGGCACTGATGACAATCCATGACCTAACTCTCCCTGGCAATCTTGCCGGGCAACATAATTTCAAGACGCTATCCCAAAGTGCTTCGGCCAAGATGCTCAAGCCAAAGTGCTCAAACGCTTGCAAGCAGCCAATGCCAGCTTTGGACTGAGAGCATTTTGAGACGGTCGCCCTCATTTTAGGAGTGGCAGGATAGCTTACGGGAAATCTGCAAGACTTTCTCAATAATCTTGATTGTACTTCTTGATCAATTCCGAGTCTAGAAAACCGGTGCAAGAGCGGGACAATCTGCCCTGATCTGCGCTGAAATTTGAGGAGCGGCCGGGCCAATGTGGACAGCGCAAACCGGAATTGGCAAGCTCAAGAAACTCGCAATTCTCAATAATTGCAGCAATTTGGTAGGTATTGGTAATGATGGAAATTTCATCCGTTACAAACGAGTCATGGGCGGTTAAATTCTGTAATTTTGGCGATTAGCCCCCCGGGAACAATGCCACTCTATTAAGAAAAATCAGCAATTTTATTGAAAATATCCGTCTATTGCACTTACACTGCTAATGAGTTTGGACAAGCCTGTCCCTCCAAAAGCTTTTCCCCTAAGATCCTTGAAGCCACCGCGCCCCTGGGGGTTTGTCCCGCTGGGTCGTGGGCCACTGGCTGGGATTGTTTGTGCCCCCCATCCTTGTTATGGGGAACTAAAGCCATGAGTCATTCCTCCACCCCCGATCGCGAGCCATCTGCACCCCCTGAGCCGCAACCGTTGGCTAATTCAGGGTTGGACTCGGCCGCTGAGGTCTCTCCAATCGCCCCAGCCTTTCAGGAGCAGCTCTCCGAGTCCGATCGGCTTGTGATCAATACTTCCTCTGCTCCTCCTGAATCCCAACCTGTGAATTCTGATTTTGATTCGGCCGAAACGGCGACGGGTGCTTTGGCACAATCCACCCCATCCGGCGCGATCGAGCCGGGCCCTGACTCTGCGTTGAGTAACCTCACCCTGCCTGCCCAATTGGGGCAATGGTTGCAGGAATACGGGGAAATTACGACGATTTTGCCGGTGTTGGCGGGGTTGTTTGTCACAACCCGGTTTCAACTGCGCGGCTCGCGGGCCCTGCTGACCAATCTGGCGATCGCGGCGGTGGTGCGCCAAGTCATTCTGTACTTCAAACAGCAGGCCAATAGCTCAGCGGGAACGTTAGCGATGGTGACTGCGGGGGCGGCTTTGGCTACGGTGGCCGCAACGCCGGCCCCCAGCAACCAATCAGCGGCCTCCGCCCAGACGAGTCCCATTTCCCTCACTGAACTGGGCAGTAATTTGGGTATGGGGTTGGGTTGCGAAGATTGCACCATCGTCCATTCCGTGCCAGGGCGAATCCGGTTGCGGATCGATCGCCTTCGTACCGATCGAGCCTATGGCAAGCGGCTGGAAACCCTGCTGAAGGATGAGCCGATCGTGTTGGGCACGCGCATGAATCAGGCGGCGGCCTCCTTGGCGATTCAATACGACTCCACGGGCCTCTCGGATTTGGAGTTGGGGTTGCGATTGCTGCAAGTGTTGAATCGCGCCAACCAAGATTAGCCACCATCAGGATCTCAGCGAAAAGGGCATGGCAATGGCAAACATGGGGCAGACCGTGGCGAACGATCGCACCTGGCGCTGGGAACGACCGGCGGCCTGGACCCATTGGGAATTAATCCATTGGCAGCCGGGCCGGGTGCGGGTGCGTTGGTGGCCGGCGCGGTCTTCGGCCTTGGCGGTGGAACGGTTGGAAACGGCCTTGGCGGCGCGATCGGACGTGGCGGCGGTGCGGGTGGTGCGAGCGGCCGCTTCGGTGACGATTGTGTATCACGATCGCCAGTTACCGATGGCCGGGCTACGATTGCGCTTGGATGACTGGCTGGCCCTGGCTTGGCCCGATCGGGCCTTGCTGTTGCAACCGGTCCCAGACCTCTCGGCTCCTGCCTCGGTGGGGGCCCCGACGGAAACGGCGGAGGACGAGGATGAGGAAGAAGCCTCCTTGCCCCAAACCTTGATCGCCTTGACCTTGGCGGGGTTGGCCCGGTGGCGGCCCCTGTTGCCGTTGCGGGTGTTGGCGACGGTGGCCCTGTTGCGGGCCGTTTGGCCCGTCGCCCAGCGGGCTTGGCAAAGCGTGACGGCCGATCGCCGCTTAAACATTGACTGCATGGATCTGTTGGCGATCGGCCTCAGCAGCAGTGGTGGATCTTTGGTGGTTCCGTCCCTGGTCTTGACTCTGCACGCCTTGGGGGATGCGATTCGCGATCGCACCGCTCGGGCCACGGCCTTGCGAACGGCGAATCTGTCCGACGCGATCGGGCGGTTTGCTTGGGTGAAAGTCAACGATGGGCCGCCCCAACGGATTCCCAGTGACCAACTCCAGGTGGGCGATTTGGTGGTGGTTTATCCCGGTGAGCAAATTCCCGCCGATGGGCCGGTGCTGTCCGGTGAAGCCACGATCGATGAAAAAAGTCTGACCGGGGAACCCTTGCCCGTGGCCGCCAGTGCTGGCCGTTGGGTTCATGCTTCAACCTTGGTGCGATCGGGGCAAATTTACCTGCGAGCCGAACGGGTGGGCAACCAAACCCGCGCCGCCGCCAGCTTGGCCCTGCTGGAACAGGCCCCGGTCTATGACACCCGGATGGCCAACTATGCCGAACGGCTGGCCGACAAGGCGATCGGCCCGGCCCTGATCTTGGCCCTGGTGGTGCTGATTGCCACTCGCGATCCGGCCCGGGCGGCGGCCATTCTGACCCTGGACTTTGTGACCGGCATTCGGCTATCGATTCCCACGGCGTTCCTGGGAGCCTTGAACCACACCACCCGTCACGGCGTGTTGGTGCGCAGTGGGCGAACCCTGGAACAGTTGGCGGCGATCGATACGGTGGTGTTCGACAAAACGGGCACCCTCACCCAGGGCGACATCGTTTTAGAGCAAGTGTTGCCCGCCCAATCGGACATCACCCCCGATCAGCTCCTGCAACTGGCCGCTTCGGCGGAACAGCGGCTCACCCATCCGGTGGCCGAGGCGATCGTCCGGGCAGCAGCCGATCGGGGCCTAACCCTGAGCGATCGGGGCGAATGGAACTATGAAGTGGGCCTGGGGGTGCGGGCTCAACTGGCGGCGGGTGATGTGCTGGTGGGCAGTGCGCGATTTTTAATTCAGCAGGGTGTGACGGGTTTGGGTGAATGGCTAACCACCCTTGATCAACAGGCCAGCAGCCAACCCTCGATCGCCCAGCCTTCGATCTATGTGGCCGTGGATGGCCGATTCATGGGCGAACTGCGCTACACCGACCCCCTGCGGCCCGAAAGTGCGGCCCTGGTGCAAACCCTGCAAACGGAATTGGGATTGGATGTGCGGTTGCTGACCGGCGACACGCCCGCCCGCGCGGCCCAGGTGGCACGGGCCCTGGAAATTCCGACCGATCGGGTCTACGCGGAAGCCTTTCCCGATCGCAAAGCCACCATCATTCGCGACCTGCGGCGATCGGGGCGCACCGTGGCCTTTGTGGGCGATGGCCTCAACGATTCCGTGGCCCTGGCCTATGCGGATGTGTCCATTTCCTTTGAGCAGGGGTCGGAAATTGCCCGCGAAACCGCCGATGTGGTGTTGATGAATAACCATTTGCTGGATCTGCTGGAGGTGTTGACCATTGCCCGCCAAACCCAAGGGTTGATTGAACAAAATACCGCCCTGGTGGTGCTACCGAACCTGATTGCTTTGGGACTAGCCACCACCCGCGGCCTCAGCCCCCCGATCGCCACCGCCATCCACAACGGCTCCGCGATCGCCGCCGGCCTCAACAGTTTGCGCCCCCTGATTCAGCACCACTTTTTTGAGCGGCCCCGCGATCGCTAGTGTTCCCTCGTGGCTCATCGCTCGCCCCTGCTCACCCCGTCGTTTACCTCGTCGTTCAACTTGTTTTCACTGCTTCAATTTGCAAACCCCTCACCCCCTTCAGACCTATGGCTTGGATTCATCTGGATAAATCCGTCATCACCTTTCATGTCAAGGAAATGATTGAGGATGGCTGTCAACAGGACTTGACTGCCTTGCTGGGGTTAGGGGCCGTCTTGGTGGGGCCCGTGGTGGTGCGATCGCTCCTAAAATCCTTGCACCAGCGCCAGCGCCCCATCTCCCTGAGCGATTGGATTACCCAAGCCCAACAAACGGCCCCCGCTCCCACCTTGCGCCTGGCTCCCGCGGCCCAAAACCAACGCCCCAACCGCGCAATGGCAATTGGGGCTTCTCAGCAGGATTCAGTTCAGGGCACAGCACAAACCAACAACGCCGCTTAGGAGAGCGTTAACCGCTCGATTAGGCTCGGCAGGAACACCAAGGGGCTTATTTCTGGGCGTTCATTACTGGTCGCTCATTGAAAGCGCTCATTGAAAGCGCTCACTGGAGGCGCTCACGGTCTGATGACATCAGGATGGGATTGGGCAGTGAGTGGATCGGCTGGCGCATCCAGCCCGATCGCTCACCCTTCCCATTAGACCAGTCGGTGTTCTTCTTCCGGCGAGGTTGCGTTCAACGCCGGGTTCACCTCCGCTCCGGGCGCACTGGCCGTTAAACCCAGCGGCACCCGGGCCTCCGCGAGGGCTTCAGCACGGGCCTCCGCCGCAATATCCGCGATCATTTCGCCGGTTTCCGCGATCGCGGCTTTTGTCTTTTCAAACAACACAACCCCGGTTTTCAACCCTGCTTTGAGCGCTGGTTTCAACAAGGGCAAAATAATTGGGGCAACCACCACCGTTGCCACACCGGCCAAGGCCACCTTAGCCGCAGGTTCTTGAGCCAAACCGATAATGCGCGATCTCAGACGAAGTTCGCCAAGATTCATCATGGGAGTTACTCGCCACCGACGATACATGCCCTAATTCTATCAAGTCTTTCCAAAAGGATTGGATTAAAACAATCTAGATTTCAGGACAACATCAGTCAGCTTATTGAATATTTTTTAGAGGATTGTGATCGCAATTTTAGGCTGCAAAATGATTGAAAAATGACCCAAAGCAGTCCTGTGATTCGTTTATGATTCCAGATTCCTATAGAGAATTTCTGTCAATTTTTACGCCAACTCATCTCCCAGCAGATCGCTCAACTGATCTCAAGGAACCCAAAAATTGGATTCCGAGGATGTCTGGAAAGCCAAAGTTTGATTGGCAGTTGCCTAGTGGTGCTGGCTCTAGTTCGTCATGGCCGTAAAAAGCGAGGGCGATCGATTCCCGATCACCCTCGCTATTGATGCACTTTATCGACGTACTGAAGCTATGCCGAATGAATAGCTGCGCCGAACGCCTTACCGCGCGCCCACCAGCAGCTTGTCAGCGTTCTTCGCCGTTTCAAAGAAGAAGGCAGCATTTTCTTCCGGCGTGGTGGACAGGATGCCATGACCCAGGTTCAGGATGTGACCTTTGCGACCGGCCTTGTTGATCGTGTCGATGATCCGATCGCGGATGAATGCCTTGGAGCCAAACAGCACGCCGGGATCAATATTCCCTTGCACCATGATGTCCGGGCCCAGGCGACGACGCGCATCGGCCATATCCACCGTCCAATCAACACTGACCACATTCGCGCCCGATTGGCCCATCCGTTCCAGAATGCCGGCGCTGCCGCTGATGTAGAGCACCAGAGGCACATCGGGGTAGCGATCGCGCACCTTCTTGAAGGCCCGCTGTTGGTAGGGCAGGGCAAAGGTGTCGTAATCCTGGGGCGACAGTTGACCCGCCCAGGAGTCGAACATTTGCACCATTTGCGCGCCGCATTCGATTTGGTGACACATGTAATCTGCCACCATGTCCGACAGCTTTTCGAGGAAAGCGTGCAGTACGGCTGGCTCCGAGAAGGCCATCCGCTTAATCACGGCGTATTCCTTGGAGCTTTTGCCCTCGATCGCGTAGGCTGCCAACGTCCAGGGCGCACCCACAAAGCCCAATACGGCTGCCTTGTTGCCCACTTCCTGGCGTAGGGTGGTCAAGATCTTGCGGATGAAGGGCATCGATTGATCGGCATCCAGGGGGGTGAGGGCATTCACCTGTTCGATCGTCCGAATTGGTGACTCAATCACGGGGCCGCGGCTTTCGATGATGTCGAAGGGAATCCCGATCCCGGCGAGGGGGGTGAGGATGTCCGAGAACATAATTACGCCATCGGGTTGGAAGGCGCGGAAGGGTTGCAGGGAAATTTCGATCGCCAAGTCAGCAATTTCCGAGCGATCGCGGAAGGACGGATATTTTTCGCGCAAATCCCGATAAACCTTCATGTAGCGCCCTGCTTGGCGCATCATCCACACGGGCGGGCGAGGCAATTCTTCGCCCCGCAGCGCTCGCAACAAGTAAGGCGTATCGTTTGCGCTGGTCATCGTCGCCGCTTCCTTCTTACAAAAACCGGTTTGTTAAATCGAGTGCTTTGACAGCTTACCACCCGTGCGAGCAAGGGCGACTCTCTTGCTTCGTAACGGTTTGCAACGATTTTCGGGCAGCAATTTGGGCAGCAATTTGGGCAGTCATGGGACGGAGATTTGAGCCAGGAAAAATTTCGAGACCACTTGAATCGGATTGCTCCAAGAATCACGCACCATTCAGGCGATTCTCGCAATTGTGCCAATAACCAGCCAAACTGCATCCGCCCCGGTCAAATCTCAACCGGGTAAAATAAAGATAAAACTCATTGAGCTATCTGCATGGATGTCGATCCCCATTTAGGGGGACTCCTAATTCGGACACTCTCGGACACTTGATGAACCTTGGGCGATGGGGCAAAGGCATAGGTGCATCTGCCACAAAGCCGGAAAATCTAGAGCTGAGAAAATCCAGCGCTCAAAAATGCTAGGACGGCGGGTAATCAATCCGCTATGCTGCTGGCAATTCCCCCTCCATGCCGAGTCTGACCGTCAGCCTTATCTAATCCCCCCAAAACACATGGAACCCTCCACCATGGGCGATCGCGCCGCCAGCCCCCGCCCGGAACGCGAAAAAGTTGAGCTTTCGATTCGTCTCGATCCGGACTTGCTCGATCGCGTCAATCACCTGACCGACGACCCGAGCAAAATTATCGAAGCCGCCGTGCGCCAGTGGTTGCGGGGTGGCCCAGCCCGCGAAGATGACCTCTCACGGTTGTTGCCGCGCAATCCCGTTGTGCCGCCCCGTGGCGAATGGAACGATTAGCCGATCGGCCTTAGCTTGTGTTCTTAGATTGCGTTGCCAGTTGTGTTGAATCGCGGAAATTGTGGTGAACTGGGCCTCGGGATCGAAGCTCAGAGATGTTACCACTGAGGTTATTGAGCGGTTATGGCCCTGTAAGCGAGCGCGTAATGTCTGGATCCCCTTCGTCTTCGGATTTTTCGCCATCTACGTTGACCTCCCCGGACAACTCCGCAACGGATCCGATTGTCCTTCCGCATCGCCCTGGTGATCACCGGGATCTGACAATATATCCAGCGCCGCTTGGGTCTCTTGGTGTTAGTTCATCTTCGGTTAGTGTTCCCTCAGAATCTATTGTGCCCGGCCCGATCGCCTCAGGATCGATCCTGTCTGGTTCTGTGCCCTCTGGTTCTGTTTTGTCCGACGATGCTTTGTCTGACGATGCTCTGTCTGAAGCGACCGATCCCGGATCTGGCACGTCAGGATCGGATATCTCCGAATCCAGCCTGTTGGAAGCAACCGCGAACCCCAAGCCACCGACCGCAACCACCTCTCCAGGGCGATCGGGCATGACCATTGATGAACCCCTCGCGCTTCAACACTTGGGTGCCGAGTTGGCCTATATCCAAGACAACGACGGTCACTATCGAGCTTTCCACTGGCGAGAAGCCGCCGCCGTGGGACTCGATTCCCAGCTCATTTGCGCAGCTCCGCCCGAAGAACCCCTCTTTGGGCCAATCAGCCTGCCTGAGTATTTTGAGATTTTGAATCGGGTCATCTTGCAGGGTGCTCCAGAACGTTTAACTTGTCGCCTGGCCTGGGCGAATCAGTCGCGTACTTTTGATTTAGTGCTCAGTCCGATGTTGGGGGACGATGGGCGGGCCGATCGGGTGTTGGTCATGGGGCGATCGATTTCAACGCGATCGCACGAGCCAATGACTCCGGCGAATCTCCCTTCTGCTCTGGATGCTCATCAAAAGCTCCTGAGCAAAATTGCCACCAGCATTCGGCGCACCCTGCCCCTCAGTTCGGCTCTCTATCAAATTCTCTTGACCAAGATTGCGCGCAACATTCGCAAAACGCTCGATCTCGACACCATTTGGCAACAAACGGTCTGTGGCCTTGTCCAAGCCCTCAGTGTTTGTCGGGCCGTTGTTTGTGCCTACCCGGGCCCCCAGGAGGGGGTGGTGCGAGTCGTGGCGGAACATACCCGTAGCCCCAGTCCTCACCCTATGCTGGGCGCTGACCTCTCCGTGGCCCACGACACACCGATGGGGGAAGCGCTGATGAGTTTGGAACCCGTGGTGATGGATCGGCTCAACCAAGATCCCTTTGGGAATCAGTCGGCAATTATTGTGGCGGCTCGTCACCAGGGTAAGGTGAACGGACTGATTGCGCTCTATCAGTACGATCGCACCCGCCACTGGACGACGGCCGAAGCGGAACTGATGCGAGAGTTGGCCGACCAAGTGGGCACGGCGATCGCCCATGCCACCCTCTTTGCGGAAAGCCAAGCCCTGACCCACGAGCTGCAAGAGAAAAACATTCACCTCATTCAAAAACAGCAGGAATTAGAAGAAGCCCGCGAACAGGCGGAGGAAGTCTCGCGGCTCAAGAGTGAATTCTTGGCCAACACGTCCCACGAAATTCGCACGCCCCTGAACGGGGTGATTGGCTTTCTGAAGCTGATTTTGGATGGGATGGTGGATGATCCCGAAGAGCAGCAGGACTTTTTGCAGGAGGCCTACAACAGCGCCGTTCACCTGCTGAATATCCTGAACGACATTTTGGACATTGCCCGCATTGAGGCCGATCGCTTGGAATTGCACCTGGTGCCGGTGAACCTGCGGGAACTCTGTCGCCATGCTTCGGATTTCACCTTGGCCCAAATTCAGCAAAAGGGCTTGCGCTATGACTTGCAGCTCCCGGATACCCATGACGATGTGTTGATGTATGGGGACGATCAACGGTTGCTTCAGGTGTTGCTGAATCTGATTGGCAACGCCATTAAGTTCACCCACGAAGGCGGCATCACCGTCAGTGCTGACCTGATTTGGCAACCGGTGGTGGTGCAGAATCGCGAGCTACCGGGATTGGTGCGAATTCGGGTGGCTGACACGGGCATTGGGGTCTCGCTGGATAAACAAGACCGGCTGTTCCAATCCTTCAGCCAGGTGGATGGGGCCCGCACCCGACGCTATGGGGGCACGGGGTTAGGACTGGTGATTTCCCGGCGGCTGGTGGAGGCGATGGGGGGCGATATGAACTTCTACAGCCTGGGCGAAGGGCTGGGTTCCACGGTGACCTTCACGGTTCCCCTGTATCAGGAGCCGGTGATGCGACTGGTGGAGACCTAGGGGCGATCGCCCGCTAGCGACGACGGATCCGACCGAGGGTGGTGATATACAAAACCGCTTCGGCCGGGGGAATGCCCAACACCTCGTTTACTTGGTTGTCAAAGAATCCGGCGATGCCGCTGGCCCCTAACCCTAGGCGGATGGCCGCCAAATTCAGCCGCTGGCCCAGGTGACCGCTGTCCAGGTGTAAGTAGCGATAGGCGCGATCGCCATAGCGCTCGATCGCCGCGTCTAAGTCCGCCGTTTGGAACACCACCGCCGCCGCATCTCGCCCCAGTTCCTGGCCCAAGCAGAGGAAGTGCAACTCTTCTCGGAAATTTTTGAAGCGAATTTGCCGCAACTCGTTGGCCTGGGGAGCGTAGTAGTAGCAACCGGCTTCGAGACCCTCCACATCGGACACTGCCACGAAACTATTGATCAAATAGGGGTCGAAATAGTCCGGGTTGGGATCGAGGCCCTGATCGGCGTAATTGCGGGGTTGATAGGCAAAGGTCAAAATGCTGGACAGGTCACTGAGGCTGAGGCTGTCACCGCTGTAGGCCCGGGTTGAGCGACGGTGCAAGATGGTGCGCTCCAACTCCTGAAGCTGCTGACCCCAATGGATCGGCGGCGCGGCGATCGGGGCTTTGAGACCAAAGGGCAGATTGTACTTGTCGGCGGCGACCAAGCGGTTGTCCTGGGTGAGCAAGCTCGGATCGATCGCGGCGGATTGGGACGTGATGCGCGTGGCCTGGTGTAGGTAGCGCAGCAGTTGACCATCGGGCAAGTTGGGATAGGCGCGATCAGCCCGGGAGGGCAGGGCACTGGGGGCGGACAGGTGCGGGCGATCGGGCACGGTTCCTTCGGTGAGGGCCACCACCGCCGTCACGCCCTCCTGTTCTGGCTCCAGAAACAGCAGCCGCTCCAGTTGCTCATCGTCAAAACCACCGATCAGCGTGGCCTGATAGTCCACCAGAGAGCTGGCCAGCGTGGCATTGGCCAACAGATGCCCCGTATCCAGACAGATGCGGCGATAGGCTCGATCGCCATAACGCCAGGCCGAGCGCTGAAAAACCGCCGTGGTGACCAAGGCCAAGGAAGCGTCGGTTAAAGCAGGGTGCTGAAAGCAGGCCGCTTGCAGATCGGGCCAAAGGGCGCTATCCCATACCTGAACCAAACCATGGGTTTTCACTTGGTAGTGATATAGCCCCGCCGCCAAGGGGCCGTTGCCCGGCGACAACAGATAAACTTCCGCCGGATACAGCCCTCCCGCCGAAGGAGCCGAACGGAGCGCCACGCCCATTTGTGGCAGCCGAGCCGTGATCCCGTAGGCGCAATAGAGCAACTTAGACAGTCGCCGCCACCAGGTCGCGATCGGGCTGTCTAAAACATCGATCGCGCTGGGCTTGAGATCCAGCACTGTGCCAAATCGATAGTCCTTGTATAGTTCCGGGCGATCGTCCCAATTCAGCGGTCGAGATTGACGCTCGATCGTTTCAGGATCATACTTAGTGCGCTCGTGATAGTACTGAGCGATAGACAACTCTACCTCGGGCATGGCTTCCAATTGAACGAGGAACGATCGCGCAATCAATATCCAACAACAACGGGGACAAATCAATCCACTCGCGATAAACATCATCGCCTAATTACACCCCCGATCGTCCCACCACAGGAGCGAGATCAAACATCAGCGCCGTGGGGTACATCCCTCCATTCCGAATCAACGGTGTGGCAGCCTGGGAAAATTTTTGAAAATGGCTTAATGATGATTTTTTTAAATCAACCGATAATTATTTTTGATTAATAAATTTGCTTTCCATTCGATCCTGAATCTGACGCTGATCCCACTTCCATCGCAAACCTATGTAGACGCTCCTGTCCTTGAGGGCGTAGATTTGACCGATGGCTTCAGCTCGCAATTTGCACCACTACCGGAGTTGATATCTCCCAAGAAGTCCAGGAGCCTTCAAAGCGATCCAAGATCATGATATCTGCAAAATCAATCATTTTTGGGCGATCTTAAATGTGTTTTCCTGGTTTGTAATTTTCTCAATTATTTTCTGATGCAATCTCTCGATCGGCGCTGGGATTGCTTGAGGAGCAGATTCACAAACTGACAAAATTGATACCTAACCATGGACTGGAAAGACAGTAACTTCAGAAATTGAATCTAAAAAAAATCTTAGATCTGTAAAAATATTCGAAAAATTCTGATAGAAAACGGTTGAATTTTAGAAAAATTCTGACTTCTTCCTGAGGCCTACAGTCAGCCAATATTCAGCCAATATTAGTTAATTAAGCTTCCGTCGATGGTTTAAGAATGCAGCCCAAAATTTGCCCAGCCAGCAATCACCCCAAGGGTTTACCCCGGCAGTAGAATAAGCTCCCGCCACCACTTTGGGCAGAAATTGAGCAGAAACTGACCTGTCACCGTTGCTCCCGCCGTAGCTCGGGAGCCTGTTGTATCGTCGTCGATGGTATGCAAAAACTGACCGCAGCAGAACTTCAATCTGCATATCAGCAAGGTCAACGCAATTTTCAAAAAAGTGATCTTCAGGGAGTGGACCTGTTTGAGGCCTCATTACCAGACATTGATTTGCAACAGAGCTGTTTGGTCATGACCTACCTGCCCTATGCCAACCTGAGCCAAGCGCAACTGGCGCAAGTTCAGGGACAGCGGATGGAGTTGGGGAACGCCCAGCTCTATCAAGCCAACTTGGCGGGCGCGAACTTGCAGGAGTCTCAATGTGTGCGCAGCAACTTTCGTTATGCCAACCTGCGATCGGCCGATTTGCGTCATGCCAATCTTTGTGGGGCAGATCTATATAGCGCAGATCTACGGGAGGCGGATCTGCGAGGGGCCGATTTGACCAGTGCCAACCTGAAGTCAGCGCACTTGGAAGGGGCCAAGCTCCAGCGGGCTAATCTGTTTCGGGCGAAGGATCCAGATCTCTCCCAAGCATTTTATGACCACACAACCCTGCTTCCCGATGGTTACCGGGCCATGGAAAATGAGCGTCAATTGCCAACCGGTCAGCAGTCTTTGGATTAGTTAGATTAGACAGCGCTCTGGATTGACGGGGAAATTCAACTCGACCCTACAATGGCGGTTGATGCTCGGAAAGAGTGGATGGGGCTATGGCACAAGAACAGCGCAATCGCATTGATGAACAAGCAACGGTGATCCCGAAAGAGGGTCGATCGCCCCAAAAGCTGGGGTTGCGTTCTGGGGGCTGGCTGTCTTTGGGGGTATTGGGCTTGGGGATGTTCGGGGCTTGGCAAGCGCAGGCCCAAACCCAGTCGTCGGGAGCTGCGGCGATCGCCCAATATGCCGATGCGGTGTTGGCGATCGAGCCGGTGCGCCAGGCTGCAGCGAGCCAACTGAAAACTGTCATGGGCGATCGGCCTCTGCCGGTGGTGATTTGCTCTCAGGGCGATACGGTGAAGTCGCTGTCACGGGAGGCGCGGGAAATTGCCGTTTCCTTCTGCAGCCAAACCAAGGGCATTATTGAAGGAACAGGCCTCTCGATCGCCCAGTTTAATCAAATGACTCAAACCCACGCGATCGATCCTGCCCTGCGCCAACGGATCCAAGAGGAGTTGGTGAAGCTACAGGCTCCGTCGCAGCCCTAACTGTTTGCAGTAAAAGACATCCCGACACAGCAAAAAGCACCCTGGCGTTAGCGATCGCGGGGTGCTCAATTTGGTATCGGATTGAGAAAACGCTTGCAGTTGAAATTTGGCATCAAGGCAACCAATCCATATAGACCGATTGCCTTGAGACTCCTAGCCTGTCCGGATTGCAACCACGCCTGAACACACCATCAGCAAGGCTGGCCCGGGCAGTAGCGGCAATAATTCCGGCCAGTTCTAGAACTTGAACTCGGTGCGCAGTACGCCCATCACAGCCGTATCACCGTTGTCATTGGCATCAAACACAGCCACCACACCCGGAGTCAGGTAGATGTTGTCGTTGAGGGCGAACTTGTACATGGCTTCCACCAAAATCGGCGTGTTGTCGTCTTCTTCAACGCCGTCGGCATTCACCACCGTCGGCGGTTGACCCACCGTCAGTGCGCCCACGCTGCCTTCCTTGCCCAGGTCGGGGAAGGTGAAGCCCACACCCCAGGTCAGGATGTCAGCGTTCGCATCATCGTTGTTCAAGCTGTCGGCCCAGGTGTAGCCAAAGAAGCCGTGCATTCCGAAGTGCTCCGAGAAGCGGTATTGGGTTTGGAAGCCAATGTTGTCGCTGTCGAAGGAGTCGCCATCGAACAGATTGAAGGTGTTTTTCGTGCCCGAGCCGCCCAGGACGTTGAAGGGGCGATCGACCCGGGAGTAGTAGGAGTGGGCGTAGAGCAAACCGGCCGAGAAGCGATCGTCCGAGCTGGTGTAGTTCAAGCTGACGCTAGCGCTGTAGCTACCGTCAAACAAACCGCGACCTTCATCGGGGCTGGCGGAGTTGCCGGCCGAGTAGAGCGCTGCCACCGTGAAGTTGTCGCTGGGGTTCCAGCGAATCCCGGCACCACCGTAGCTGGGCTGACGGAAGATCGGGTTCAGGTCGGCAAAGCTGGTGATTGCACCGTTCCCGTTGCCGTAGATCGGGTTATGCACCGGGTGGGCATCTTCCAGGATCAAATCTTGACCCACAATCGCCGTAGCGCGATCGCTCAGGGGGAACTCATAGGCCAAGAAGGTCAGGCGGAAGTTCGTATCGGAACCGTTGCCGTAGCTGAGGTTGGTTAGCCCCGTCACATCGTTCAGTGGGCTGCGAACGCTGTTGGATTCCAAACGGGTGAACAGCTTGTCCTTGCCGGTGAAGCTCGTGACCAACAGCAACCGGGTCCGTTGGCTGAAGGTGACGTTTTCTGCGCCGCTATCGTCGCTGTCGTCGCCCGTGAGCGTGCCACCCTGCATTCCGAAGATCACCTGACCGGACAGCTTGGTGGTGGTTGAAAACTGGTTGGCTTCCAGTTCTGAGGTGCGTGCTTCCAGGGAATCAACCCGGCCGCGCAGGGCTGCCAACTCAGCGGCAAATTCTTCTTGCAGCTTTTGCAGCTTCCGCAAATCTTCCTTGGTGGCCAGTGGGTCAGTGGCGGCCTTGATCAGGTCATTGATCCGATCGAGGCAAGCATTCAAACCAGCGGCGAACTCGTAGCGGCTGAGGGGGCGGTTGCCCTTGAAAGTGCCGTCGGGATAGCCCGCAATACAGCCGTAGCGCTCAACCAGGGACTGCAATGCTTGGAATGCCCAATCGGTGGGCTGTACATCAGACAGTTGCGAGACGGAGGTTACTTGATCCAGCGCCATCTCCGAGTCGATCGACCCAAGCAGCGTCGCTTCCGTGGAGGCGTTCACCCCAGCCGGACTTTCGGCAGCCGCGCGATCGGCCGTGCCCAACATTGCTCCACCCGAAATGGCCAAGGCGGCCATCAGGACTCCATAGCGACTTTTCAACACGATCTATCCTCACACCAAAACTTTAGTAAATCCTCACTCAGCTGATCACCCTTGCAGACAACGGTGAACGAGCTGATTCTGATAGTAAATAATCAGTAAGGATTTGGTTAAGTATCGGTTATAACGTTTTTTTCAAAACAGCACAACATCTAAGTTATCGAATAGCAACAATCAGAATCTGTAATGGCGGCCACCGTTGAAACTTACCCCCATCAGGACTTTCAGAAAGATAGGAAAAAATTTTTCTGTATCTTCAGATACAACGACCTATATTTCAGCGCCCTAGGATGACGCTAAAATCGGGACAAGCCAGGGCTTTTTTGAGTCCTTTATCCAGGCAATAAGCGGGGTTTGTAACTGATTTTTACGCAAAGCTGAGGAGTGTAAAACAATACAATGTCCGGTCAATTTAATCGCCGTAAATTTCTGTTTTACGGCTCCGCTGCCCTGAGTGCCAGTGTTTTACTCAAGGCCTGTGGCCAAGCCCCGGAAAGCGCTCCATCCCCGGGCAGCCCTAGTCCCGGGGCTAGTCCCGCCGGATCCCCTGCTGCTAGTGGTGACACGATCAAAGTCGGTGTTCTGCATTCCCAGAGCGGCACGATGGCGATCAGTGAAAAGAGCGTGATCGATGCTGAACTGCTGGCGATCGAAGAGATCAACAAGGCCGGCGGTGTCCTGGGCAAGCAAATCGAGCCGGTTGTGGAAGATGGAGCCTCTGACTGGCCCACCTTCGCAGAAAAGGCGAAGAAGCTGATTGACCAAGACAAGGTGGTCACCATTTTTGGTTGCTGGACTTCTGCTAGCCGCAAAGCAGTGCTGCCGGTCTTCGAGGAGAAGAAGCACATGCTTTGGTATCCCGTGCAGTATGAGGGGCAAGAATGTTCCCAAAACATCTTCTACACGGGCGCAGCGCCAAACCAACAGATTGAACCGGCCGTTGAGTGGCTGTTCAAAAACAAAGGTAAAGAATTCTTCCTGGTCGGTTCTGACTACGTTTTCCCGAGAACTGCCAACACGATCATCAAAGCCCAAGTGGAAAAGCTGGGCGGCAAAATTGTTGGTGAAGATTACATTCCCCTGGGTGGCACGGAAGTTACGCCCATCATCACCAAGATTCGCAGTGCTCTGCCCAACGGTGGCGTAATTTTCAACTCCTTGAATGGTGACAGTAATGTTGCGTTCTTCAAGCAGTTGCAAGGGGCTGGTTTGGGCCCTGACAAATATCCTTCGATGTCCGTGAGTATTGCGGAAGAAGAAGTGAAAGCGATCGGGGTGGAATACCTGGAAGGCCACTACGCCGCCTGGAACTATTTCATGTCGGTGGACTCTCCGGCGAACAAGAAATTCGTGGATGCGTTCAAGGCTAAATATGGCCCCGATCGCGTTACGAATGACCCCATGGAAGCGGCCTACATTGCCGTTTATCTATGGAAGCAAGCTGTCGAAAAGGCGAAGACCGCCGATGACCTGGAAAAAGTGCGGGCGGCTGCCTATGGCCAAACCTTCGATGCCCCAGAAGGAATGGTGACCATGAATGCTAACCATCACCTGTCGAAGGTGGTGCGGATTGGCGAAATTGAAAAGAGCGGTCAGTTCAAGATCGTGTTTTCAACGGATAAGGCGATCGAGCCGGTGCCCTGGAACCAATTTGTGGCTGAAACCAAGGGCTTCGCTTGCGACTGGTCAGATCCGAAGAAGGGTGGCAAGTACAAGATCTAAGCAATTTGATCTTTGCAACCCTGATGATGCTTGGCGGGCAATAGCCACTGCATAGGCATCGGTTCTACAGCAGCCAAGGGGCAGTCGGCCAAGTCGTCACTGCCCCTTTGTTGTTGAAGGGCCATGGTAATGAGGTTTATTTCACCCGCACACTCAACCCAGTTCTTGAGATGCTTGATGCCATTTTTAGCGGAATTAGCATTGGCTCCGTGTTGCTCATTGCAGCATTAGGCCTGGCGATTGTGTTTGGGCTAATGGGTGTGATCAATATGGCCCACGGCGAGCTGATGATGCTCGGAGCCTACACAACGTTTTTGGTTCAGAATCTGTTCAAATCCTTCGGTGAGGGGGCGTTTGAAATTTATATTTTCCCAGCGCTGATTGCTGCCTTTATTGTGACAGCGATCGCGGGGGTGATTTTGGAACGGGGGGTGGTGCGATTTCTCTACGGTCGCCCTCTGGAAACCCTGTTGGCTACCTGGGGGGTGAGCTTGATGTTGCAGCAGTTTGTGCGCAGCATTAATTGGGTGATGGCGATCGGGCTGGTGCTGTTTTGTGCCCTCTTTTTTGGGGCTTGGGGGCTGTTGGGTAAACGCGCCAATTGGGTGGCCATCAAAACCCAGGCCCTGAGCATTTTGTTGCCGGTTTCAGCGGGGATTTCGATCGCCGTGGGCAGCCTGTTAGCTCAACAATTTAAGCTGACGGTCACTAAACCCTGGTTTGGGGCCCAAAACGTGGACGTGACGGCTCCCCGGTGGTTGCGGGGTGGGATTCCGATCGGGGACTCGCAATTACCTTCCACCCGACTGTTTATCATTGCCCTGACAATTCTTTGCCTCTTGGGTCTGTATTGGTTCCTGAACCGATCGCTCTGGGGTCTGCGCATCCGCGCCGTCACTCAAAATCGCAGCATGAGCGCCTGCTTGGGGATTGCCACCAACACCGTAGATTCCCTGACCTTTGCACTTGGTTCCGGGCTGGCGGGAATTGCGGGCAGCGCGATCGCCCTGTTGGGTTCCGTGGGGCCCAACACCGGCCAAAACTACATTGTTGATACCTTCATGGTGGTAGTGGTGGGCGGTGTTGGCAAGCTGGTTGGCTCGATCGTCGCCGCGTTGGCCATTGGTACTGCGAGTTTCCTGATTGGTTCCGGGACCCTGGCCGCTGTGTTTGAGAAGATTCCACCCCTCGCGGAGTTCTTCAACTTCTTTGCCACCGCCAGCATGGCTAAGGTGATGGTGTTTGCCGCCATCATTGTCTTTTTGCAAGTGCGTCCAGGCGGTCTGTTCCCCCAAAAGGGACGGACGGTCGAGTCCTAAATAGCAATCTGGGAAATGTTTTGCAGCTTTTGCATTTCTCCAGATTGTGCGTTTTGCCAGCTTTGATTCTTTAGTTTCGATTCTCAAATTCCAATTCGAGAATTGCAGCAATTGCTAACGACAATCCTCATTGCGGGATGTGAGTATGGGATCTTTACCTTCAACCCGAAAACAGCGATCAATTCCCCTCAGTTCGGAGGATTGGGCAGCCATTGTTCTCCTCATTGTGGCGCTTTTGATCCCGCTGTTGCTGTCGGATTTTCGCTTGAACCTTCTGGGTCGCTATCTGTCCCTGGCGATCGTGGCCCTAGGCATTGACCTGATCTGGGGCTATACGGGCCTGTTGAGCTTGGGACATGGGGTGTTTTTTACCCTGGGTGGCTATGCCTTGGCCATGCACCTGAAGCTGGTGCAAATTCCGCCCGATGCCACGGTGAAATTGCCAGAGTTTATGTCCCTGTATGGGGTGACGGAACTGCCTTGGTTTTGGCAACCGTTCTATAACTTTCCGGTAACCTTAGTTGGCATGGTTGCTGTTCCCATGGTTGCCGCCAGTATTCTGGGTTATTTGGTGTTTCGGAACCGAATTCGAGGTGTTTATTTCTCCATCCTGACCCAGGCGGCGACCATTGTTTTCTTCAATTTTTTCAACGGTCAGCAAAAATTAATTAACGGTACCAATGGGCTAACCAATTTTGGGCAATTTCTGGGCTTTGATATTTCATCCCCAGGAACCCAAAAAATCATCTATTTCATCACGGTTGGTGGATTGGTGGTTGCCTATTTGGTTTGTCGCTGGCTCATTTCTGGCCGCTTCGGGAGACTCCTGATCGCCATTCGAGATGATGAACCTCGGGTGCGTTTTTCTGGCTATAATCCCACGGGCTTTAAGGTGGTGGTGTTTGCGGTTTCTGCGGCCCTGGCGGGGTTAGCAGGGGCATTATTTACCCTGCAATCGGGAATTGTGTCGCCCAAAACCATGGATATTCCCTTCTCGATCGAGATGGTGATTTGGGTGGCTGTTGGCGGGCGTGCCACGCTCCTGGGCGCAATTGTGGGAGCGGTGTTGGTGAACTTTGCCAAAAGCCTTTTGAGTGAACAATTCTCAGCAATTTGGCTCTTTTTCCAAGGGGGCTTGTTCCTGTTGGTGGTGATGGTGTTGCCCGACGGCATTGTTGGTTGGCTCAAGACCTCCGGCATGGATTTAATCAATCGACTGATCGGTCGATCGCCCCAGCCGGTTGCCACCTATCCCAGCTTGGAAACCGATCCCGAAGTTCAATTTGAGCGCGAAGAATTGCAGGATAAATCATGACCCATTCTTTGGATCTGCCGACGGCGGCGGCTCAGCCAATCCTCGCCATTCAAAACCTGACCGTCAACTTTGATGGATTCAAGGCCCTGAATAACCTAACCTTCAGCATGGCCCCCGGCGAATTGCGGGTGGTGATTGGGCCCAACGGTGCAGGAAAAACCACGTTTTTAGACACGATCACGGGTAAGGTCAAGCCCACCCAAGGGGATGTGCTGTTTAAGGGCCGCAGTCTCAAAGGGCGCAGTGAATATGAAATTGCGCGCTTGGGCATTGGTCGTAAATTCCAAACGCCTCGGGTTTATCAAAACTTGACCGTGGCCCAAAATTTGGAACTGTCGGGCAATCCCCAAAAAGGCGTGCTCCATAGTTTGTTTCGGAAACCTCTGCGATCGGAACGACAGTCTGTTGCTCAGCTGTTGGAAACCCTAGGACTCACAAGCAAAGCCCAATTACCAGCGGCCCTGCTCTCCCACGGGGAGAAACAACGTCTAGAAATTGGCATGTTGGTCGCTCAGTCGCCCGATCTTTTGTTGGTGGATGAACCGGCGGCCGGCTTAACTGACGAAGAAACCTACCAACTGGGAGAATTATTGATTTCTTTGGCGGAAGTTCATTCGATCATTGTGATTGAGCATGATATGGAATTTGTGCGGCAAATTGCCCGTACAGTGACGGTTTTACATGAGGGATCGTTGCTGTTTGAAGGCACGATGGATGAAGTGCAAAGCGATGAACGGGTGATTGAAGTCTATTTGGGCAAAGAAGACGAGGATTAGGAATCTGGCAATTGCCCCTAGAAAAGACCCAAGTAATTGAGATGGAGAACTGGGGATGTTGAAGGTTTCGGGCTTGAATGTTTACTACGGTGAAAGTCATATTCTGCGCGATGTGGATATGACCGTTCGCGAAGGGGAAATGACTTGCTTAATTGGTCGGAATGGGGTGGGAAAAACAACACTCCTGAAAACCATTGTGGGCTTGCTGCCGCCTCGGAGCGGTGCGATCGCCCTGGCTGATTCTCCGATCGCCCATTTGTCTCCCGATCGCCGAGCAAAATTAGGCATTGGCTATGTGCCCCAAGGTCGCGATATCATTCCCCGGCTGACGGTGCGGGAAAACCTGCTGTTGGGTTTGGAAGCTTGCCGAGGAACCGATCGCGCCGGAGCAAATGCCAAAGACTTAACGATTCCTGAAGAAATTTTTGATCTATTCCCGGTGTTGAAAACCATGTTGAATCGGATGGGGGGCGACCTGTCCGGTGGCCAACAACAGCAACTGGCGATCGGGCGGGCTTTGATGGGTAAACCGAAGCTCTTGGTGTTAGATGAACCCACGGAAGGGATTCAACCTTCGATCGTGTTGCAGATTGAAGAAGCAGTGCAACATATTATTCGATCGACTGGCATTGCGGTGTTGTTGGTGGAACAGCACTTGCACTTTGTGCGCAAGGCCAATCACTACTACGCCATGCAAAAAGGTTCAATGGTGGCCTCCGGTGACACGAGCGAACTCAGCAACGAAACCATCCAACAATTCCTGGCGGTTTAGGGAATTGGTCTAGGGCGTGAATGCCGAGTTTCGTCAGTCCCATTGCGTTCTCATTGCGCTCTCATTGCGTTGGTTTCCCTCAACGTTCCAAAATCTTGCTCCCGATCGCGATCGCATTCAATTGAAGCGGTAGGATCGGGAGGTTTTGAGTTGAGGAAACCTCCCGTGGCCTTGGTGCGTGTTCGCGAGCATGTCAACCCCCTCAGTCGCCATTATGATCGGGCGATCGAACCCCCCAATTGGTCGCAACTGTTTCGCCAACTCGATCGGCCCCTTCATCTCGACATTGGCTGTGCTAAAGGGCATTTCATCTTAGCCATGGGGGCCCAAGAGCCAACTTGGAACTTTTTGGGCCTCGAAATTCGTGAACCCTTGGTACATCAGGCCAACCGCTGGGCCGAAGAACGCGGCCTCGAAAATGTGCGGTATTTGCCTTGTAATGCCAATCGCTCAATCCGCCCTCTGTTGGCATCCTTGCCCCCAGGAATTGTGCAGCGGGTAACGATTCAATTTCCCGATCCTTGGTTCAAAAAACGCCACCAAAAGCGCCGGGTCGTGCAACCCAGCTTGGTCAAGGATTTGGCGGAGTTTTTACCCTTGGGGGCACAGGTTTTTGTGCAATCAGACATCGAAGAAGTGGCGATCGAAATGCGCGATCGCTTCTGCGAACATGCGGCTTTTCGGCTCACCCATTCCCTTCCTTGGTTGACGCAAAACCCGTTACCGATTCCCACCGAACGGGAAAAATCGGTTTTGGATCAAGGCTTACCGGTTTATCGAGCCTTGTTCGATCGCATTTGATGAGATTGGCATTTGATGAGATTGATCGTGACCGTTGCGAAATCTAGCAACTCACCGAATCGATCAAATTAATCTCACCGAATTAATTCCACCGAATCAATAGGGGCAGGTTCCCAGAACCCACCCCTACGGATTGCGCCGAATTCAGCGCCAAATTGAGTTTGAATTCCCTGAAATTCCAGTCGATCGCGATTCTAGAAAAAAACTAGCCGCGATATTTACGGAAGGCGAGCGTCACATTGTGACCACCAAAGCCGAAGGAATTCGACAGGGCCACTTCCACCGGTATTTCCCTTGCTTCATTGGGCACATAGTCCAAGTCGCAGGCGGGGTCAGGATCATCCAGGTTAATGGTCGGCGGAACCTTGTTATGGGCGATCGCCATGACCGTCGCCACCGCTTCAATCCCACCGGAACCACCCAAAAGGTGTCCAGTCATGGACTTGGTGGAGCTAATGGCCACCTTGGGAGCCACGTCCTCACCCAAAGCCGCTTTGATCGCCGCTGTTTCCGTGGAATCGTTAGCGGGGGTGCTGGTTCCGTGGGCGTTGATGTAGTTCACTTGATCGGGAGTGATGCCTGCATCCTTCATGGCCAAGCGAATGGCTCGGGCTGCGCCTTCCCCGCCGGGAACCGGAGCCGTCATGTGGTACGCATCGCAGGTCATCCCATAGCCGATGATTTCTGCGTAAATTTTGGCTCCCCGGCTGAGGGCGTGATCCAGTTCTTCAAGCAACAGAATCCCGGCCCCTTCGCCCATGACGAAGCCGTCGCGTCCTTGGTCAAAGGGACGGCTGGCGCGGGTGGGATCATCGTTGCGGGTGGACATGGCCTTCATGGCTGCAAAGCCGGCCATCCCCAGCGGTGTAATGGCTGCTTCTGAGCCGCCGCACACGATCGCCTGGGCATAACCTCGCTGCACGAGCCGGAATGCATCCCCGATCGAGTTGGATCCCGCCGCGCAAGCTGTCACCGTACAAGAGTTTGGCCCCTTGGCCCCCAGTTGGATTGCCGTCAGACCAGCGGCCATGTTGGCAATCATGGTGGGAATCATGAAGGGGCTGCATCGATCGGGCCCACGATGGAGTAGCACTTCCACCTGGTCTTCGAGAACCTTCAGCCCCCCAATGCCGGTTCCGATTAACACCCCAACCTGCTCGGCGTTCAGGTCGTTGATCACGAACTGGGCATCTGCAACGGCTTGCTTACTGGCACAAACCGCGATTTGCGTGAACCGATCCATCCGCTTGGCATCTTTGCGATCGATGTATTGCAGCGGATCAAAGTCCTTCAGTTCGCCGGCAATTCGGCAGTCGTGGCGTGAGGCATCAAACAGCGTAATCGGCCCAATGCCGCTACGCCCCGCCATTAGCCCATCCCAATATTCACTGAGGGTGTTGCCAATGGGGGTAATTGCGCCCAGGCCGGTGACGACAACGCGCCGACGGGGTTCGTCAGCGGGGGCCGCACCGGCAGCGCTTGCCACAGGGGTGTCAACGCGGTTGGAACTGGTCATGGTGATAACAGTCTGGAGGTCTGCAAACCCAGCACGAGAGGTCTACGAGCCGTCAGTGGGCGATCGGGCTGCAATAACTAAGATTGTTGAGCAAGAATATAATCAACCGCTTCTTGCACGGTGGTGATTTTCTCAGCCGCTTCGTCAGGAATTTCGATATCAAATTCTTCTTCGAGGGCCATGACTAACTCGACGGTGTCTAGGGAGTCTGCACCCAAGTCGTTGCTAAAGCTAGCTGCCGGTACGACCTGCTCAACTTCAACGCTGAGCTGATCGGCTACGATTTTTTTAACTTTTTCGAAAATTTGATCCTGCATGATGACTCCTATTGGACAGCCCCCCAAGCCGCCCAGGTTCTAGTCTGACGGGGTGAGGGTTATCGTCGCACAACGGGGGTGCAATGATCGATCCGACAACAGATCTGAGCCATTGAAAACTCTGAAAATGCTGCGATCGAGAAGGTAAGCGGGCGGGCCGTGCATCCGGCTCAGTCGGCTTGCGTCTGGATAGACCGCAGCGAGGCAGTCGGCTGGCTCGAAGATGACGATAACCAGGCCGCGACCAAGGGTCATCGAGACGGGTCACCGATGAGGGCGCATCTAAGCATTCCTTCATCTTATCGGAAAGCGGCCGTTGCGGGTGAGATTCTACGGGCGATTGCTCCCCGCAGCCCAATGCGAGGCGGTGGACGGTTTGGGTTGACTTGGCGGGGCAGAAATTTTGGGGTGGGATCAAGGCGCAGATACTGAAACCCAGCGACTGGCTCAGAATGGAACAGAATCCAAAAGATTTGCCCAAAACCCCAGTCGCGCCCTTTAAACTCAGAACCATCAACGCCACAATTCGGTAGCCACGATTCGGTAGCCACGATTCGGTTGTCATGTGTTGCCACGTATCGATGGCTCATGATTCGGCAGTGGCCACGATCGGCAATGACGCGATTGGCAATGAAGTGAATGGGTGTTTGATTAACCCTTGGGAGTAATTTAACGATGGTTGTTGCCCAAAGTGGAACACCGACGACATCGCGATCGACCGGTTCTTTTCCCGATCGCCAGCCGCTACAGGGTCGATCGGGCAAGCTGAAATATGCCTATTACCCGGGCTGTGTGGCCAAGGGGGCCTGTGGCGAGCTGCACCAATCCACCACCGCGATCGCCCGTGTTTTGGGCATTGAACTGGTGGAGTTGACGGCGGCCGCCTGTTGTGGGTCAGGCACGTTCAAGGAAGAATCCCAACTGCTCGAAGATACGGTCAACGCCCGCAACATTGCCCTGGCCGAGGCCTTGGATTTACCGATGCTGACCCATTGCAGCACCTGCCAAGGGGTGATTGGCCATGTGGATGAGCGACTCAAAACCGCTCGCGATCGACAACCGACCTATTTTCAACAGGTCAATGGACTGCTGTCGGATCAGGGTTGCTTGCCTTACCGGGGTTCCACGGAGGTGAAGCATTTGCTCTGGGCCCTGGTGGCCGATTATGGCATTGAGGCGATCGCCCAGCAGGTGACCCGCCAACTGGCCGGCCTCAACTGTGCCGCCTTTTATGGTTGCTATTTACTGCGGGCCCAGTCGTTCAATCGTTACGACAACGCCGACAACCCCCGATCGATGGAGCAAATTTTTGCGGCCTTGGGCGCAGGGGCAATCGACTACCGTGGGCGCACCCAATGCTGCGGTTGGCCCCTGGCCAGCTATGCCACCGAAGCCTCCTTCCAGTTGGCAGGAACCCACCTTTCAGAGGCGATCGCAGCGGGGGCCGACTGCCTGGTCACACCCTGTCCCCTTTGTCATCTCAACCTCGATTCCCGACAACCGGAAGTGGCAAAAGTGACCGGGCGATCGCTCAACATCCCGGTGCTGCATCTGCCGCAACTCATTGGCCTGGCATTGGGTCTGGCCCCGCGCGATCTAGGCCTCGATCGCCACATTGTTTCCACGCGCCCAGTGCTCCAAAAGCTGGGTCTGGCTTAGGCATCAGCCCCCGGCGACGGGCGATCGACCCCGGCGGGAACCGGCCCCCAAACGACCCACAATGACCGGCCCCCACCGTCAAGCTTGGTTTACCAACTTTAAATTTTTGCAACCTTCAAGGAAGCCACTAAAACTCGCAAGATACACTGAACGGTGATTTCAACGGATTCTCGGCACGATCGCCGTTTACTTCAAACCAAGGAATCGAAGGGAGTATTGCTTCAATGTCTCATTCGGTAAAAATTTACGACACCTGCATTGGCTGCACCCAATGCGTGCGCGCTTGCCCCACCGACGTGCTGGAGATGGTTCCCTGGGATGGCTGCAAGGCCGCTCAGATTGCTTCCTCGCCCCGCACCGAAGATTGCGTGGGTTGCAAGCGTTGCGAAACCGCTTGCCCCACCGACTTCTTGAGCATCCGTGTTTATCTGGGCGGCGAAACCACCCGCAGCATGGGCTTGGCTTACTAAGCCACGGCTTCTGATGTTGGTTGAAGTTGGCTTGGCTGAATTAGCACATCTTTGCTGGTTGGCTAAGTTGTCTTGCCGGGAGTCTCGATCTCATCCCCGCTGGGGTGGTGAACTTGGGACAACGTTGCAGGAATTTTTTAGATGATTTCAAGAGTACGCACCCTTTGCGTACTCTTTACTTTGCTGAGCTTTGCTGAAGTTTGGTGGTTTTAGAATTTTGGCAATTTCCAATTAAACCGTTTTAAACCGTTGTGGCGGCCATATCGTAGTGAATCCCAGCGGCAGCCAGGCGATCGAGCGCTTCACCCAACCGGGGCAAATCGCAAATCAAGCTGACCCGCACATAGCCCTCGCCTCCCGGACCAAAAGCATTCCCCGGCGTGAAAACAACGCCCGTCTGCTCCAACACCGACAGGGCAAAATCCGTAGAAGTCAGACCCGGCGGGCAGGGAACCCACAGGTACATGGTGGCGCGGGTGGGCTTCAGAGACCACCCCAATTGGTTAAACCGCTCCACCAGAAAATCCCGGCGCGATCGATAGCGTGTTTGTACCTCCGTCAGGTAGGTATCAGGCATCGAAAGGGCTGTTTCCGCCGCCTTTTGCAGGGCTGAAAAGATGCCGTAGTCCAAATTGGTTTTCAGGGTGCGTAACCCCTGGACAATCTCCGTGTTCCCCACCACAAAACCAACCCGCCAGCCGGCCATGTTGTAGGTTTTCGAGAGGGTGTGGAATTCCACGCCAATCTCCTTCGCGCCGGGAATTTCCAGCAAGCTGGTGGGTTGATAGCCATCAAAGGCCAGCTCGGCATAACAGAGATCGTGAACCAACAGAATCTCGTGCTTGCGGGCAAAGGCCACGGCTTCCTCGTAAAACTCACGGGGGGCGGTGGCGGCGGTGGGGTTACTGGGGTAGTTGAAGTAGAGAATTTTGGCGCGATCGGCCACGTCGTCTGGGATGGAACCAAAATCAATCAGCCAATCCTGTTCTGCCTTGAGCATGATCGTGTACAGATCAGCGCCGGCCAGCAGGGGCCCCCGGAAGTGGGGGGGATAGGCAGGGCTAGGAACAAGAATGGTGTCGCCCGGATTGATGTAGGCCAGTGCCAGGTGGGTTAGGCCCTCCTTGGAACCCAACAGGGGCAGTGCTTCGCTGTCGGAATTGAGCTTTACGCCATAGCGCCGCTCATACCAATCGGTGATGGCGCGTCGAAAGCTGGCGTTGCCCTCAAAGGGGGGGTAACCGTGGCCGTTGGGATTGTCGAGGGCTGCTTTGGCGGCGGCAATGACCGGGGCGGGCGCGGGGCCGTCGGGGTTGCCCATGCCCAAATCAATCAAATCTAGGCCCTGTTCCCGGGCGCGGGCTTTCAGTTCGTCAAGGCGAGCAAAAACGTATTGTGGTAGGACGCGCAGGCGATCGGCTGGTTGAATTTTCATGGCTGAGTGACCTCCTCTCCGGTGTAGATGGGGGCCGCGGCGATCGGCCCGCCATCGGGGCTGAAGCTGCTGCGGCAGGGGGCGAGGGTTGACACCAGGGCCGCCATCACTTGGTCGGCACTCACGGGGAAGGGGAGGTGATGAATATCCGATCGCTCATGGCAGGCCAACTCTGCGGCCTGTTTCAAATCCTGAAGTGTCATTTGCCCAAGGCCCAGGTCTTCCAGGCAGCGCGGCAACCCGATCGCCTCGTAAAAACTCAGCAATTGGGCCCGGGCAGCGGCGGCCAACTGGCTGCCTTGGATCATTTCTTCGAGCCGCAGTTGGGCCAAAATCCCGAGGGCAACTTTTTCGCCATGCAGCGTGCCGTGGCTGGCGCTGATGTGGGTGAGACCGTTGTGGATTGCGTGGGCGGCCACGGTGCGACATTGGGCCCCGCCCAAACCGCCAATCACCCCGGCCATCAGCACGGATGCATCGACCACTTCTTGCCACAGGGGGCCGCCGGGTTGGGCGATCGCCTCGGCGGATTTTTGCAATAGCAAATCTCGCAACACTCGGGCCGATTGAACGGCGGCAACGATCGTGGTTTGTTCAGAGCGACCGCTGCTAATGGCGGCTTCGTACCATTTGGCGATCGCGTCACCGATGCCCGCCACCAGGGTGCGAGTGGGGGCCGTCAGCACCAGTTGATAATCCAAAATCAGCAAATCGGGGCAGCGATCGAGCGTCACATCATATAAAAATGCCCCCGATTCGGAATAAACATTCGAGAGGGCTGTCCAGGCAGCGCAAGTGGCTCCGGAGCTGGGAATTGTGGCGATCGGGATTTTTAGCTGATGGGCCACCAGTTTGGCCGCATCCAGGGCCTTGCCGCCGCCGGTTCCGATCATGTAGTCCGCTCGATGGGACTTGGCCGCCACGCGCAGGCGTTCCAGGCTGCTTTCACAGCAATCGGGCAAATAATTGGCGGCGGTGCTTTTAGCCCCGATTTGCTCCAGGATCGGTTGCAAAGGAGGTAATAGGGCTGCTAGGGAGCGATCGCCCCCGATGATCAAGGGGCGCTTGCCCAACCGGGCCAGTTCTGCTCCTGCCTGGGCGATCGCGCCCCAACCGCGTGTCACCCGGGCCGGGGCGATCGTTAAGGCTGGAATTGGCACGGTCACGGCAATAGGAGCAGTCGGCATGGCAGTCACCCACTACGATTAGGAATTGACCAGAAAGTACACTTTATCTTATGGCGGGAATAGACAGCGCACGATCATTTTTGGGCTGTCGTTGGCTGTTGTTGGCTGTCGCCAATGGTGACCTTATCGAATGTTGTTGCGATCCAATTTTCAACTCTGGCGGTGGCGGGCGATCGCGGCGCGCTGCTCAAGCCTTGGCCTGCTCTCTCTACTCTTAGGTTGCGTCAGTGACTTGCCCAAGGCACAGTTACCGAGCGTTACAGAACTGCCCAACGATCGGGACACCCTGATCGTGACCACGGACATTAACAATCAAGGCCCCGACCCATCACGGTTGGCATTTTATACGGCCGATTTACAAACGGGCGCGGTGGCTCGGTGGCTGTTGCAAAACGACGTGGAAATTGAGCAGCCCAACAAAAATCAAGCCCTAATTGAAAATGGCCCGCCCGTTTTGTTGCGCGATGGCAGCGGGTTGATCTATCAAGGCGTATTTTCCGGGCGATCGAGTCCCTTTTTGATTACGCCCCAAGGGGGAGTGCGATCGCTCACTGTTCCCCCCCCTGCCCAAAGCCCCAATGGCCGGCGGGCCTGGAGTGCCGATGGCCGCTGGTTGGCCTATGAACGAATTGAGCCGCGCGGTGAGGCCACCTTTTCGGAAATTTACTTACTCGATCGGCAAACAGGCCAACAACGCCTTTGGCTCGCGAACGATGATGCCGATCGGGAAATTCGCTGGATGAGCTGGTCTCCCGATAGCCAGCGCCTGGCCGTTGCCCGCTATCAACTGGGGCAAGAGGCGGTAGATCTGACCCTGCTGGATCTGCAAAAGCCGCCCCAAGTGCTGATTCGGGAAGGGGAAGCCACGCCTTTTCAAGTGCCCGAAGTCGCCATGTATGACTTCCAATGGTTACCGGATAGTCAGCGGCTGAGCTTCTTAAATCATCGCAGCCAAACCGTGCGCGGCAATGACGATCCACTTGATGAATTTTTGAGTTTTCAGTGGCTTTTCCCCCAATCTTCCGGGGTGAAATCCCAGTCCTCGATTTGGATTTTAGATATTCGAACGCGTCAGTTTCAGGAATTGCCGCTGGTGACCCAAGGGGAGCGCCTGGGGGATTTGTCGGCCTATACCTGGTCACCGGATGGCCAACAACTGGCTTTGGTGGCCGGCTTTGCGGGCCCCTGTCGGCGGCTGGTGACCGCTGGCCAGATCACCTGTAGTGACCATATCTATGTGGCGAGTGCGGATGGTCGGCGGCTGCGGCAGTTAACCCAGGTGGAGCAGTGGCCGAGCTATCGGGTGTTGTGGTTTTCTCCCCAACGTCCTGCGGGGCCATCATTCTGATGGCAACTGATTTAAGCCTGATTTGAGCCTGATTTGAGACTGATTTGAACTTGATTTGAGCCTGAGTTCTGCCTGATTTAAGCCTGATTTGTATCTCAGTGGCCTCAAATTTCATGGGAGTCAACGAGCCAGTGAAAGAGCGACGGGAGAATGGCCTTTAAATTGGAGAAAGTATACATACACTGAGCCTAGCTTCCCGTGACTCCGCAGAATTCTGAGCCTTGGCAGTTCTCGATTGATCGGCTGCGTTCCCTCACTCGATATCGCTGCCAAACCGCTTGGCAAGGGTGGCGAGGGGAATTGCGTCTAGATTGGGCCTTGGATCCCGATCGGTGGTCGCGTTGGCCGCAGATGGCGGTGAATGACAAGGGCCACATTCCCGTGGCGGCGGGGCGATCGACCCTGTGGTTGGCCCAACGGATTGTGATTCCGGAATATTTGGCAGAACCCTACCCGATCGCGGGGCTGACGCTGCGACTGGCCTTGGGGTGGTGGGCGGAAGTGGCGGAAATCTATCTGAATGGGCAATTTGTCCAGGCGGGCGATCTCTTCGATCCGGCCTGTCGGCGGTTGCTGAGCGCGGCGGCTGAACCGGGCATGGCGTTTGATCTGGCGATTCGATTGGTGTCACCCGGCCACGATCAAGGGGCGCTGGTGAAGGCAGAACTGATTTTTGAGACGGCTGCTTTGGCCGATCGCCTGGATCCGGGAACGCTGGCCGATGAGTTGGCGGTGGTGGCTCAGTTTGCCACTTTGGAATCGCCCGATCGCCCCGATCGCGCCAGTTTGGATCAGGCGATCGGGCAAATTCACTGGGCGGCTCTAGCCGATCGAGTGGCCTTTGAAGCCTCCCTGCAACGGGCCCGCCAAGCCCTGGTGGCCGCCGGTTGGGCCGACTGGCTCAAGCAGCGACAAATCCACGCCGTGGGCCATGCTCACCTGGACATGGCTTGGCTCTGGCCCGTGGCGGATACCTGGGATGCGGCCGATCGCACCTTTCGATCGGTCTTGCAGTTGCAAACGGAATTTCCTGACCTCACCTTCACCCATTCCAGCCCGGCCCTGTTTGAGTGGTTGGCGGCCGATCGCCCGGCCCTGATGGCTCAAGTGCGCGATCGGGTTGCGGAAGGGCGGTGGGAACTGGCGGCGGGCCTGTGGATTGAGCCGGACTTGAACTGCATCAGCGGCGAATCGATCGCCCGCCAAATTCTTTACGGTCAACAATTTGCCCTGAACCATCAAGGCCAGTGGGTGGCGGATCAACCGGCCCGGATTGCCTGGTTGCCCGATACCTTTGGGTTCTGCTGGCAATTGCCGCAACTGTTGCGGTTAGGGGGCATTGATATTTTTGCCACCCAAAAACTGCGCTGGAACGACACCACCCGCTTTCCCCACGAAGCCATCACCTGGGAAAGTCCCGATGGGTCGCAAGTGTTGGGCTGGATGTTGCCGCCCATTGGCACGGACGCGGATCCCCTGGCGATCGCTCGGTATGCCGTCGATTGGGAACAGGCTACCGGCCAAACTACCAGCCTGTGGTTACCGGGGCTGGGCGATCGAGGCGGCGGCCCCACCCGGGAAATGCTGGAGCAGTGGCAGCGCTGGTCTGCTTCTCCCCTGTTCCCGCAGCTAGGGTTTGGACGGGTGACCGACTTGGGTGCAAAACTCGCCGCGATCGACACCTGGCCCCGCTGGCGCGATGAACTGTACCTGGAGTTCCATCGCGGCTGCTACACCACCCACTTGGATCAAAAGCTGGCCAACCGTCGCTGTGAAGGACTGCTGTATGAAGCGGAACTCTGGTGGTCTTTGGCGGAAATGGCAGGGCTGGTGACTCCCGAGTTGGCCACCGCTGCTTTTGCAGACCTGGAGCAGGCCTGGAAACGGGTGCTGTTTAACCAATTCCATGACATTTTGCCCGGTACTTCGATCCCCGAAGTCTATGAAACGGTGAATGGGGATTGGCAGGTGGCGGAAGCCGGAGCCTTGGCCGGGCGCGATCGCGCATTAAATCGTTGGTGCGCTGCGATCGACCTGACCCAACCGCCCGTGGCCGGAGCTTCCCCCGTGGTGATTTTTAACAGCCTCAGTTGGGAGCGATCGGGCGTGGTGGAACTGGGGTTGCCCCCGGGATCTTGGCGAGCGGTGAGTGACGATGGGCAACCGCTGTTAACTCAGCGATCGGGGCCCCGGGGCGATCGGTTGTTGGTGCAGGTGAATGACTGTCCCGGCGTGGGTTATCAATGCCTGTGGTTAGTGCCCGATGCCGAACCCACCATGGTGGACTTGCAACATTTACCCAGCGAGCCGCCGATTCTGCAAAATCCCTGGTTGCGGGTCACGATCGATCCGATCACCGGCAACATCAGCAGTCTGTTTGACATCATCCAAAATTGCGAAATCTTGTCCGGCCCTGGCAACGAGCTGCAAGCCTTTCGGGATGCGGGGCAATATTGGGACGCTTGGAATATTGATCCCGCCTACGAAACCAACGCGCTGCCTCCGGCTCAACTGTTGGATTGGCGATGGGAAGAGTCCGGCCCCGTGCGCCAAGTTCTGCGAGTGCGGCGACAGGTGGGGCAATCGGTGATCACTCAAGATTACGTTCTGGAGTCCCGATCGCCCCTGTTGCAAGTTCGCACCACCGCCCAATGGCAAGAAACCCAAGTGCTTTTAAAAGCCGTCTTTCCCCTCAGTGACGAACCGGATCTCGCCACCTACGAAATTCCTTGCGGGGCAATTGTTCGCCCCACTCGACCCAGCACCGCCGCCGAACAAGCGAAGTGGGAAGTGCCCGCCCTCCGCTGGGCTGACCTGGCCGCCCGCTTAATTGCGGATCATCCTGGGCCTGGGCGATCGGCCCCCGATGCGGCCCCCGATGCGACCACTGATCGGACTCCCCAAATTGCGGATCCCACGCCGCAGGATGTGGCGGCCTGGGGGGTGAGTTTATTAACCACGGGGCCCCACGGGTTTGATGCCAAGCCAGGGCAATTGCGCTTGAGTTTGTTGCGATCGCCCTGTTGGCCCGATCCCCACAGCGATCGGGGTATCTGGGAATTCACCTACGCGATCTATCCCCACTTGGGCGGCTGGCAAGGGGCCCAGACGGTGCAGCGATCGGCCGAGTTGCAATCACCGCTCTTAGCCTATTGGGTTCCTGCGCCCGCCGCTGAGGAGGCGCACTTAGCTGAGGATTCGGCCGATCCGGCGATCGTACCCCATTGGCCCACCCAAGCCACCTTGCTCAATTTGGGCTGTGACCATGCTCAACTGATGGCCCTCACCCGCCATCCCCAACGGGCCGATCGCTGGGTGTTGCGGCTTTATGAAAGTGTCGGCCGAGCGGGGCAGTTGCACCTGACTAGCGATTTGCCCTTGACCTGGGGCGATCGGGTCAATTTGTTGGGCGATCCCCTGCCGGACTCCACCCCAACACCCGCAGTGACAACCCCAGCAGACCCTGCCAGCACAAAGGCGATCAAGCCCTGGCAAATTTGTTGCCTGGAACTCGATCGCCTCAACTAATCGCTCCCGATTGAACTTATTTCCCAGACTGGTTGGGAACCACGGTCTCCGTTAGCCGCCTAGGATTCCCTTGAAGACTCGCGAGCCTCGCCCTCCGGAGCCGCACTGCGTGGCCGCGGTTTGGATGGCTTTTGGTCTCCGTTCCGTTGGGGCCGTGGTGTGGTGGGCCGGGTTCCTTCGGGCCGATCCCCCGGTGGGCGATCGTTCCGATTAAACCGGCGACCCCCACCGCCCCGAGGCTTGTGGTTACCCGTCGGCTTACGGGGCTTGCGGGGGGGCATTCGTCGAATGGATGTGCCCTTCACGATCGTCAGCACATCCCCTTCCCGCTTCACCTCCACATCCCAGAAATGGCCCACGGCTCGCTCACCCAGCACGCCCTTCAAGTGGATCTTGAACGCCTTCGCCTTGTCATCGGGGCGACGCGGCGCTTGCTGGATGCGCATGGTTACCGCCTCTTGGTCGGCCCGATGGAACATCACCTCGCCTCGGATCGAGAAAAATTCTTGATCCACCACGGCTGGTTCTAAAACCGGCTCGTCGGATCCTTCCGGCGGCTTGCGGTGCAAGGTTTCCGGCTCCCAAACGCCCACTACTTGCAAATGCAGGTGATTTTCGCGGGTGCGCGGATAAACCACCCACAGGTGTTCTTTATCGAGGTCGATGTGGTTTTTGACAAGGCTCATGACCCGGCCCAGCAACACCGCATCGATCTGGATATCGTTTTCCACCACCAAAGCACCCTTGGTTAGGCGCTCTTCGGAAGGCAGATAGCGGCCTCGCACCAGCCCGATCGCCCGGTATTGCATGGGGTCACTGGGGGGTGGAATGGGATGCAGTCGCAAACCAAGGGTGCTGTCCTCTTCCGGGATGGGAGCGGGTTCCTCCGCTTCCACGGGTTCTGGCGCGGCGGTCGGTTCGGGTGTGGCGGTTGGGTCTCGCCGCACGGGCTTGGAAATGCTGACGATTTTGGCGGACTCTTTTTCCGGTTTAGCGGCTTCCTTGCGAGGGGCTTCTTCGGATTGAGCGGCGGGTGGATTGGGACGGACGGGGGGCGGGTTTGGCCGCTTGGGCCCATTGTTCGGTGTGGATGACTCGGCCGCAGGCGGCTCAGACGGGGGACACATAAGACCTCCTTGCAGGGGACGGAGACAGGAGCGAGGAACAGATATCAGTTTGGCGATCGGTCAGCCTAGCGATCGGTGCATGACAGCGCATGACGGTGTGGATGGCACTGCATCAGTGCGAATCAGGGCGATCGCCCCACAGCCATTGAAGATCATTTGGCAAAGATCATTCAGGGCCGGGTCTAAGCCAGTTTTCAGAGATGAGCCGAAAAACAGGCCAAGAGACCTGAGACGAAACCGATCCGGAACTGATATTGAACTAGGACGAACATTGACGGGGCCAGCCAAGGACTAACCTAACCCCCTGGAATGGCATTTTCCAGAGACCAAGCACCCCAGGGGCCCACTGGGGAACCGGAGGTGACGGCTCAGGGGCCAAGACCCGGGGGCTGTCAATCTGCCTATTCTACTGAATGCATGGATAGCCCAAGGGAGTCAGAAGATTTTTCTGGTTTTTTGGGAGTTCGGGGAATTGATGCCAATTTGGACTTGACCTGAAACCCTGATCTCATCATCGTTTGAGCGAAATTAGGGATCGATCGCCGCATGGGGTTTGCTCGGTTGCCGAAGGGATCCGATCCAAAAATTCCTGTCGGTCTAGAGCATGTGGATGTCAAAATGTCGGGTTACGGCCCCCCAAGAGACTCCCCAGCCCGGGGCGGCTCTTCCGTCAGGCAAACGAGGCAAAAACTGTGACGAATCAAAAGCAAAACCGTTGGCTCACGAGCGCTGTGCTGTTTTTGGCGCTACTCGCTTTTGTTGGACTGTCGGTGCTGCCCTTGTTGGGAGGCCTACGCCAAACCCCCAATTCTGCCGCCAGCCCGGGAACTAGCCCGGCCAGCTCGGAGCGCGATCGACTCATGAACGAGGCCAAAGGCTATGAGTTGGTGCTGCAACGGGAGCCGGACAACCAAACGGCCCTGCGGGGGCTGCTGGAAGCCAGGCTGAAAATGGGCGATCGCAAGGGGGCGATCGTGCCGTTGGCCAAGCTGGCGGAGCTGAACCCTTCCGAACCGGATTACGGCATTCTGTTAGCCCAAGCCCAAAAAGAGGCGGGGGACTTGGAAGCGGCAGCAGCCACCTACCGCACGCTGCTCGATCGCCAGCCCAACAGCCTTAAGGCCCTGCAAGGACTGGCCACCCTGTTGGTGGAACAGCAGCGCCCCCAAGCGGCCGTGGGTTTGGTTCAGGAGTCGTTGGATCAGGCGATCGCGGCCAATAAAAGCAAACCCAACAGCGCCGATGTGGTGTCGATTCGGCTGCTCTTGGGCGAGGTCTACGTCAAGTTGGAGCGGTATGACGACGCGATCGCTGCGTTTGACAAGGCCCTAGAGGGTAATCCCAAGGATTTTCGACCGGTTTTGGCCAAGGCGATCGTGCTGCGCAACCAAGGCAAGACTCAACAGGCTGAGGAATTGTTTGCAACGGCTGCGGGGTTAGCGCCCGATCGATTCAAGGATCAAATCCGCAAGCTGGCGGCCACGGAACCCGGCGCTGAGCCAACCCCCGCCGCCAGCCCCAGTCCCTCGCCCGCACAGCCCTAGTAGCGCGACATCCTTAAAATATTGGGTCAAAGTTGCGGAGCCAGTCGTGGTAACAAGGGGCTTAAGCCCCTTGCCCCGACGATCCGTGCCAACCAACCTGCCTAAGCGCCGCCCGGGCCATCCAAGTCTGCGAAGTCAATTTTGCCATGTACATGGTTGTGGCGAGCGGGGACTGATTCCTCGCTTTCCATGATGCCGTTGACAGTTTCCGTGAGGGCTTTGGGATCCATGAAGATCACCTTAGAGTTGGGGCTTTCGCTAATTCGCTGGCTAGCGTCCACATAGCGCTGAGCCACCAGGAATTTCACCATTTGCTCCAAAACCCCCTTGTTTTGGGGACGATCCTGCATGGCGGCCGAAATGAGCTGCACCGCTTGCACAATCCCTTCGGCCTCGGAAACGGCGGCCCGCTTGCGCCCTTCCGCTTCGGCAATGGCCGCATCGCGCTTTCCTTCGGCCTCAGAAACGGCAGCTTGGCGTTCCCGCTCGGCAATCCGAGTTCGCTCCATGGCGCGATCGATCTCTTCAGGGCGCTTGATGTTTTGGATGGCTACCCGCAGCACCTTAATGCCCCACTCAGTGGTAATGGTATCGAGGCGCTCCAGCAGGTAATTATTCAATTCTTCAATTTTGGAGAAGGTTTCCTCTAGATCAATTTGGCCGAATCGGGCGCGTAATTCCGTCAAAACCAGGTTTCTGAGGGAATCATCTAGATTATCAACGTTGTAGTAGGCGGCTTTTAAGTTAACGATGCGCCAAGAAACGAGGGCATCTACCTCGATCGCCAAGCCGTCTTTGGTGATGACTTGCTGGGGGGCGATATCCAGGTCGCGTTCCCGCACGGTTTCGACAATCAGCGAATCCACGAACGGAATCACAAAGTTCAATCCCGGATCGAGCGTGCGTTGATAGCGACCGAGGCGCTCAACCAATGCTTTATTTCCCTGTTCAATCACCCGAGCGGAGCTGGCAAAATAGCCCAAGCCCACGGCGAGAGAAACGAGTAGCCCCAACACTGCATCCACTTTGATTCACTCCATGCTTAGGTGCGACCGTTGGTTGACGCTGCAACCAATGCCGATATTTGGTCTTGCCACTTTGGTTTTGCCACTCTTAGGGGCATTTGACAAGCGGCCGGGCCCCCTGTGTGGTTGGGGGATGACAGTGATCGCCCCAGAAATTGCCTGGAAGGATCAAAAAATGAATTCAAGATAACCCAAAAAAGATAGTCAAAAAATAATCAAAATCCGTTGACTGCGGGGCTTTTCGTGGCCCTTGCTGGCTGCCTCAGGAATGGCTACTTCAGGAATAGCTGCTTCAGGAATTATGGTCACCGCCCAGGGCGACATCCTCCAGGAGGGGGGTGGCCGCTGGCCAAAGAGGCGCTTTGGCCCGCTCGGCTCGGAGTCGATCGAGGGTTTCCACAAAATCGCGAATGCCCTGAAATTGCTGATAAACCGAAGCGAAACGCACGTAGGCCACTTCGCTGAGCAATCGCAACCGATCGAGCACCAGTTCGCCTAATTCATTGGTTTTCACTTCCCGAATTGATCGCTGTTGGACTTCCGCTTCAATTTCGTCCACGATCGATTCCAACTGTTCTACGCCAATGCCAGTTTTTTCACAGGCGCGAATTAAACCCCGCAGCAGTTTCGAGCGATCGAACGATTCCCGCCGCCCGTCTCGCTTGACCACTGCGATCGGCACAAATTCTACCCGTTCGTAGGTTGTGAAGCGCCGTAAACAAGCCAAACACTCGCGCCGCCGCCGAATGCTTTGTCCGCCTTCCGCCGCCCGCGATTCAAGCACCCGACTATCCGTGTGATGGCAGAACGGACACCGCACAGGCATCACCCCTCATAACAGAACCCGAGTGACAAACCGTGCGATCGAGTTGCCCCACAGACCCTCCATCCAAACGATTCATCACTCGGGTTGAACGGTGATCATGGTCGATCGAGCCACCGAAGGGCTAGCTCCCAACCCTAGATTGGGCGATCGGGCCAACGATCCAAATATCAATACAGCCGATATGGCTAATACAGCCCCTGGAGCTAATGCAGCCAAGCTCAATATCGTGAAGCTCAATACCGTGAGGCCCCGTGCAATCAAGCTCAACGTAGTCCATGCGGCCAAGCCTTGCCTACTTGCCAATCCGAGGAGGCTCGCGGAAGGCAATTGCAAAAAACAACGTCCCGATCGCCAACGCCAAAATCAAAATGTAGGCAACGCTTTCCATCGTTCATTTCCTAACAACTTTTCCTCAGTCTATCAAGCAAGGGTCGAAAACGTTCAGTTTCCAAAATCCCGTCAAATCAGGATTTACAACCTGCAACAATCTTTCGAAAAGGAACTTCCGAAAAAGAACTTTCGAAAAAACCTTGAGCTGGCACTAAAGACAAGTTGCTTAGGGCGATCGGCCCCCACCGCCCAACACCCCCAAAACACAGCAGGAGAGCCTGGAATCCCAGACTCTCCCGTTAATTTTTGGGGTACCAAGGGGTCAAAGTCTGACCCTTAGTACCCCAAAGCTAGAGTGACCAAAGCCAAGCCCTAGACCGACTCCTTGCGGGTGGTCAAGTCGCCCAGCTTTTGGAACGCACCAAACTCAATTTGTTCGCCCAGGTCAGCTTCAATCCCAGCAAACACGTCGCGGAACAGCGTCCGAGCACCGTGCCAGATGTGACCAAAGAAGAACAGCAGCGCAAACGAAGCATGGGCGAAGGTGAACCAACCGCGAGGGCTGGTGCGGAACACGCCGTCTGCATCGGTGGTGTCGAACTCAAACGGTTCGCCCAACTGCGAGCGACGAGCCAGCCGCTTCACATCCGCCGGGTTGGTGAAGGTTTGGCCGCCCAGCGCACCGCCGTAGACCTTAGCTGTTACACCGCTTTGCTCAACACTCAGCCTCGATTCTGCACGACGGAACGGAATGTCCGCACGCACCACACCATCCGCATCGGTCATCACAACCGGGAAGGTTTCGAAGAAGTTCGGCAGACGACGCACGTTCAGTTCGCGACCTTCAGCATCGGTGAATACCGCGTGACCCAGCCACTTCTTGGCCATGCCGTCGCCACTGTTCATCTTGCCCACGCGGAACAGACCGCCCTTGGCGGGGCTGTTGCCCACATAGTCATAGAAAGCCAGCTTTTCGGGAATTGCCGACCAAGCTTCATCCAAGCTCTTGCCAGCCGCCACATCGGTTTGAACGCGACGTTGGATTTCCTGCTGGAAGTAGCCGCTATCCCACTGATAACGGGTGGGGCCAAACAGCTCGATCGGGGTGGTGGCGTTGCCGTACCACATGGTGCCCGCAACCACGAAGGCCGAGAAGAACACCGCAGCGATACTGCTCGACAGCACGGTTTCGATGTTCCCCATCCGCAGGGCCTTGTAGAGGCGCTCAGGCGGACGGACGCTCAGGTGGAACAGACCGGCAATAATTCCGACAATCCCCGCAGCAATGTGGTGGGCCACAATCCCGCCAGGGTTAAAGGGGTTAAAGCCATCGGGCCCCCACTCGGGCGCAACGGGCTGGACATGCCCAGTGATGCCATAGGGGTCAGACACCCACATCCCCGGTCCAAACAGACCCGTGAGGTGGAATGCACCAAAACCGAAGCAGAGAAGACCAGACAAGAACAGGTGGATGCCGAACATCTTCGGCAAGTCGAGGGCAGGTTCGCCCGTGCGGGGATCGGTGAACAGTTCCAAATCCCAGAACACCCAGTGCCAAACGGCTGCCAAGAACAGCAGACCCGAAAGGACGATGTGGGCGGTTGCTACGCCTTCAAAGCTCCAGAAGCCGACGTTAGTAGCAGTTTCACCCGTGACGCTCCAGCCGCCCCACGATTCGGTCACGCCCAAACGCGCCATGAAGGGCAGCACGAACATGCCTTGCCGCCACATGGGGTTCAGAACGGGATCGCTCGGATCGAAGTTGGATAGCTCAAACAGCGCCATGGAACCGGCCCAGCCGGCCACGAGCGCTGTATGCATTAGGTGTACGGCAATCAGTCGGCCTGGGTCATTCAGGACGACTGTATGCACTCGATACCAGGGTAGTCCCATTGACTACGGCCTCCTCAATCGTTGGTGATACAGCAGTGCAGTAAATCGATCGCCTGTTATGGAAGTCGCGATGCAGTTTCTCGAAAGAATCCGTTAAGGCAGTTATCTAAAAAAGTGTATAGAGTCCACATACCGATCGCAAGCAAGCGGTGATGCCGATCGCCCTGTGATGGCGGCAATGGGTCATTGGCAGGGGAGCGTGCCAGCCGCCGTTGGCGGTTGGAAATTGCGGCCGTGGTGATTGGGGCAACCCTAGAACTGGCCGGCTTTTTGGGTTTGAAAGTGGGCTTGGGCTAGGCTCAGACGTTCGATTACCTGGTCGGCGCTGATTAAACGGGTGAGCAGCACTTGTCCGATCGGCTGATTGAAGTTGCCGTCGCCCGTGGTGGTCGGTTCGGGCTTGACCTCGATGGTGACGATGCTGGATTCAGCTCGATACAGCCAGAGCACTTCGTCCTGCTGGGTGATGGAGAGGTGGGTGCGTTCAATGCGGGGCCCGCGTCGCCAAGCAATGGTGCTCCAGGGGCCATCGGTGCTCCAAACGCGCCCAACAACCCACCCGTCCGCAAGAAAGAAATATTTCCAAGATTCAGTGCTGTTCATGGCTGTCCCCGGGGAGGCGATCGCAAGTCCGCGCTCAACTTATCACCAATTCACGGCGGGTTGTTGACAGTATCGGGAGTGATTGTCGCGGCCTGGCAGCCGTTGGGCAAGGGCAGGGGCGTGGCGGCCGCAACGCGATCGCCCAAGTCCGCTTGGCGGGCCCAGAGGGTTGCGCCGCTGGCGAGAGGACTGTTGGGACTGCTGCGGCCCAGGGTACAGATTCTGAGTTCCACCCAGGTCAGGCCAGGCGGTGGCGGCCCAGAGGGGCGATCGCTGGTTGTTGGGGGGGCGGGGGCGATCGGCAAGGAAATGCGCAGAATTTGAATGATGCTGTTGGGGGGCAACCAACCAACCAGGGTGGTTCGATCGGGCCCGTATAGCCCCAGGGCAGCAGCTTGGGGCTTGATTTGCAGCACCTCGCCCACGTTCAGGGCCATTGGGCTGGGTGCAGGGCTGGGCGTGGCGTTGATCCCACTGGGCGAGGCGATTGGGGTGGGACTAGGATCCGGGGTATTGGGAGCGTTGGCATCGACCAGTTGCCGCACCAGGGGCATGATCACCAGGGCCAACAACCCACCGCCGAAAAGGACTAGGGCCAGCAGACTGAACCAGCGGCCAACCCAGGGCGATCGATCACGGGGCGATCGGCCCTCAGGGGGAATTGGCGAGGGTTCCGCCGAGGGGGTCACCAGTTCCGTTTGGGGCATTTTGGCCACCACCGAGGGCAACAGGTCATCCCCTTGGAAACTATTGGGGTTATTGGGGCTGGCGGCGGGCGAAACCTCCAATTCCCGATCGAGCGGTGGACTAGGAACCATCACGGGGCGGCGCAGGCGGGCTGGATCGGGCACGAGCTGGCGCGTGGCTCCAATTTGCACCAGACTGATGGTGGCGTTGTCGTGACCATTGTGCTGATTGGCGAGGGTAATCATTTGGGCCACGGTTTGACCGGGATCCCCTTGGCCCCAACGCACCGGGAACTGGTCACGCCACGATCGCTCGATCAGGTCAAAATCGCTCACCCCATCGGAGCAGAGGACGATCGCGCAATCCTCGTCCAGTACCATTCGGCGCACACTGGGATAAAGTTGCTCAGAATTGCCCATGCCCAAGGCCTGCACCAGGGCCCCGGCGGCGCTGATTTGCAACAAATCTCGATAGAACCCGAGACCCAAACGAGTTTCGCGGGTAGCCAGGTCATCATCCAAGGTCAAGGCATAGCAGCCCGTGGGCGTAATTTGGTAAGCGCGACTATCGCCCACATGGGCAATGTAAAGCCATCGATCGATCACCAGGGCCAAAACCACCGTGGTGCCCATTCGTTGGCGCTCGGCTCGCCCCTCCTGCACATTACGTTGGGTAATGACGGCATTGGCCATCCCGATTGCCCGCAGCAGGGTGGCATTCACCAACTCAGGGCTAGGGGGGGCCTGGGCGGCGGCCTCCACAAAGGGCACTAACTCGGTGGTGAGCTGCTCGATCGCCCAACGGGAAGCCACGTCCCCGCCCTCATGGCCCCCTAACCCATCGCAGACAATCGCCAAACCCAACCGCTGCCCTCGGGTCTGATCTTGGCTGAAGGGATAGCAAGCATCTTCATTGCGCGATCGGCTCGGCCCCGGGTCGCTCAGGCTGGCCACGGCCAGCTCCACGGGCGCATCCTGGGCCGCCACTTGGGTAATGAGCTGCTCCAAATTCGCCACCAGAGTCGGCGGATCGCAATTACCCAACGCCACCTGTTGCAACAGGGGCGACACCAAAGATTCCAAGGCCGGATGGGGCCGCAGCCGTTGCACCCACCAGCGCCCCCACTCGGCCCAACTGGGCGATCGCCCCGCATTGTCCTTCAGGGCCAGCAACCGCACCCAGCCGCTCCCCACCCGCAACCGCTCTGGTTCTAGCAGGGTGGCCGTGACCCCCGCGTCTTGCAAGGGTTCCCAGAGCCGCGCCACTTGCCACAGCCAATTCAGTTGGCGCAGGGGTGTGGCCTTGGCCCATTGGTCAACCAACTTTGGCAGCAGGGATCCATCGGGGCCGATCGGGGCCCCTTCAAGTAACAAAATGGCTTCCCGGCTAAAGTTCGACTGTTTGACAACGCCGTAAATTTGGGGCACTTGGGGCCGATGCTCCACCAGCCGCAAATAGCTGAGAAACAGGCGAGTGACTTCCCCAGGCACTTCGGGCACTTGGCCTGGCTGGCCGTCCAAAAAGCGCCGATCGCCCAAATAGTAGTAGCGATTGGCGAGCCAAGTGCCGGGAGCCAGCGATCGCAAGTCGGATCCAATCCCGTAGAGGTATAGATGCAGCAGCGGAGCACCACAGGCAGCACAAACCTTGGCCGAGGCGGGATTCCCGTGACCGCAGTGGGAATTACTGCATTCGATCGACCCGATCGGCACCGTCATAGCTCCTCAATTGCCGCTCCCTAACGGGCCGTTAAGGGCGCAAACTCCGTCAGAATGCCATACATTGCCCAAATGGCCATCGGTCGCAAGTAGGTACTGGCCCGGAAGGTGTTTTGAGCCGTAATAGCTTCCGGCGTTCGGAATTGCAAACCCCCGCTATAGATTTGGTTCACAACGGCGGCGGCCACTTCCATGGCTTCCTGCTGGTAGCCCATTTGTAACCAAAAAGCCGCTAGCCCAAAGTTAATTCCTGTCCAGACTTCCAGGGGGTGGGTGGCCTTCGGGTTTTCGGGGGAACCATCGGGCAACACGCCGTTGGCCACCCCCAGGTTAGGCAGGTCGTGGGGAATGTTCCACCCCAGTTCCCGGGCCCGATCGCTCCGGCAGAAGGCGTTGAACTTGACAAAACAGGAGTCATAAACCGTTTTGATCGTCCTGCGGGCGGCGGCGCTGTCCACCACATCCGGCAGCCCCAGCAATCGGGCATAGAATTGCCCACAGAGTTGATCCGCCATTACCACGTCGGAACCGCTGCCGGTGTCGAGGCGATAGGATTGCCCGTTCCAGAGGGCCAGATGATAAACCGATCGGGCTTGGGTGAGCCAGTCTTGGTAGGTGGCCAGGGTGGCCGCTAAGCTGGGGCGGTCGAGGGCGGCGCGGGCCCGGTCTGATTCATAGGTTAAATCATCCAAATCTGCTTCCAGCAGCACTTGCCCGATCGCGATCGCCGCTTCCAGGGCCGCAATCCACAGGCCGCCGCAGTAGGCACTCACGCCCACCAGTCGCCAATCATCAAAGGTTTGGTCGGGTGCGCCGGAGTTTTCGGGAATGCCGTCGCCGTCTTGGTCAAAGGTTTTCAGGTAAGCGAGCGATCGCTCCACCGAATCCCAGCAGTCCACCAAGAATTGCCGATCGCTGGCCCCCGTGAGTTGATAATCCCGGTAGACCTGCAACACGAAATCGCAGGGTAAATCCTTCCACAGGTTGCAATCCTGATAGCTGGTGTAGTTGGTGGCTTCCCAGGGATGCTCGTTCGGTGCGCCCAAATCATGGGGGGTGGCATCGGCAATCTTCCGAACCGCCGCCGCCCGGTTATAGCCAATGATTCGAGGGGTGGCATCGGCCGCGGGAATTGCCCGCGCAAAGGCTCGCATCACGGCCTTTTCCAGCTCGGGCCACAGCAACAGCAACCCAAAGGAACCATAGAGCCGCACATCTAAACTTTCATACCAGCGGTAATCCAGACATTCGGCCACGGCGAACTGGCCCTTGGGATCTCGCTCATCGGCGGCACTCCAAACGGTGGCCCCGGCTGTCAGGTCGTATAGCTCATTGAGAAGGCCCATTTTGAACCAATCGGGCCAGTCGGGGCGATCGAGCACGGGTTTTTGCCAGGCAATGATCCCTTCGCGCCAGGCATCGTAATGCTTCAGGGCGGTGCGGGCGATCGACCAGGCCCCTTGACCATTGCGCCCGAAAAAGTCCGTGTAGCGCCGATAGTAGGTCACGCCGGCCTTAAATTCCGTGGTGGGAAAGTCCCAAGCCAAGATGAAGGGAATTTTGCGAGTTTTGCCGGGTCGGAGGGTGAAGCGAACGGCGATCGCCGCGCCAATCCGTTCACCGGCCTTGGCGGGCCGATCGTCGCTTTCGTCGGACAGGTCACCTGATCGGGAAAAATCGCGCCACAGATCCGAACCATCGCCGGCCGGATTCCAGCGGGTGTGGTGAAACACCTCCACCGCCGGGTTTTGCACCGTCATCAAGGCCCATTGGCCCATCCCTTCGGCCAAGGGGCGATCGCCCGGATCAATCAAGCCTTCCAAGTTCAGGAGCGTGCAGCCCACCCGCGAGAAATCTTCAATCCAGCGGTTAAAGTTCCCCTCGCTCTCGCCCCAACGGGGTTGATATTCATACTCGGGGCTGCCGTCGTCCCGCACCGTAATTTCGGGGTTCTTGAGGGCATTGGTGAACCAACCCACCGTGTTTTCCCAACTGAGCAGAATGCTGACCGTAATGGGGCGATCGGTGGGGTTGTGGGCCGTCCACTCAAACACCGCCACGGGATAGCTGGTTTCTTGGTAGTTGCCCGCCAAAATCGGTGAAAACTGTTCGCAGGTGAGGTGGGTCTGCAATACGTTTTCGTAGGTGAACCAACTGCGCGGGTAGAGCGCCGAGTAAGTGCCCGTTGTGCGCTCGGCCGTGGAAGCGGGATACCAAGCCCAATCCCCCAGACTGCCATCGGCGGGTGGTTCGCTGCTGAGGGCATAGGTTCGGGGTAAGTCGCCCTCTGCTTGTTCAAAAACCGCAAACTGACAGCCGGGCAGGTTGGCAAACACATGCTCCCCGCCGTCCATGTGCCAAAAGTTAAATTCACCCCGGGGCGATCGACCCAAGGAGCCGGCCCCAAACCCACCCAAGGGCGCACCATGCCACGGGCCATCGTCCAAATTGCTGGCGTAGCGGACGGTGTAAGGACGTTCCCAACCAAGGCCGATCGGGCGGCTCCAAGCGCATGGGGGGATCGACCCGGCGGCGGGGTGACCGGTGGGGGGCGCGATCGGGGTCGCGGGGGAATTGTTTGTGGGATTTGCCTGAACCATGCCCAGAATTCTAAGGTCTTTTGTTCGATCGCGCCTAGGACTTTGGTTGGAGATTCAACGGTTAATCAGCGTCTGACGCGAAGATCACCTGACGAGAAGATCACCCCGATTCCCACCCCCATGCCCGATCGCCCGGTGGCTCCCACCTTGTGTCTGAGGTCTGTTCTCCAGTACAACGGGGATGGATGATTCTGCAACCAACGTTCACCCATTCCCGATCATCGTTCAACCAATCGCTGTTCAATCGATCACGGTTGAATGAAAAAAATTTGAGTCGCTTAGCACTCCAGTCAGAGTCAAGAATTCAGTTTAGGAACTCAATCCACTTTTGATGGGCTTGTTATGGAAAGCTGGGCCTATTTGCACTATGCCCTGGCGTTAGAGGCGCTGGATGCCCCGGAACACCTGGAAGACCAAAATCAGGGAGCTGATCAGGTCACCGATCGGGCAGCGGGGCAGCTCAATCGAATCACCTCGGGCCGAATGCTTCTGGGGGCGATCGCCCTTGGGGTGTTGTCTTGGCCGCTGCTGGCCGAAGGGGCCCAGGCCTATAACAGCCTGCGATTTGGCGATCGGGGTTTGGCAGTTCAAAATCTTCAGCAACTGCTCAAGGGGGCCGGGCTAGAAGTGCCAATCACCGCTGAGTTTGACAGTGCCACGGAACTGGCCCTGCGCAATTACCAACGGCGCACCGGCAAGCTCACCCCCACGGGCGTGCTTGATCGCACCAGCGCCATGATGTTGATGGCGGCCAACGGTGCGCCCGCCCGCCAAACGCCCGCCCCCTACTTGGTGCGTGGAGACCAGGGCCCTTCGGTGCAAGTTCTGCAATGGCGACTGCGACAGGCCAGCACCTTTAACCTGCCCCTGTTGGTGACTGGAACCTTTGACGAAGCCACCCGCACCGCCCTGTTGACCTATCAGGCCCAGCACCGATTGCCAGGAACCGGTGTATTGGATTTGGAAACCCAAGCCAAGCTCGATGCGGAAACGGTGGAGCCGCGCAATCCTTGGCGATCGGACGGCCGGGGCGACACGGGCAACACGAACGATCGGGAGAATCAGCCGGGTGGTTGGCAGCCGGTGATTAACCGTCCGCGCCCCGTGGCTCCGGTGGTGCTGCCCCCAAGCGCTCGTCCCAGTTCCGAGGTGAACACGGGAGGTTATGGAACCCTGACCGCGCCGATCTATGGGGGCGAAACGAGCGATCGCGTGGCCACCCTCCAAGGCAAGCTGCGCACCCTGGGCTTCCAAAAATCGCGCACCAATACGGGTCACTTCGGCAAAGTCACCCAAACGGCCCTGGTTGCCTTCCAGCGATCGCGCCGCCTCCCCGCCACCGGCTACGTGGATGCAACCACGGTCAATGCCCTGGCCACCGTGCCCGTTTCCGGCCGCCGAGGCTCTCCCTATTTGCCCGTGAAGCGCCATGTGCGCCGGGCCCGAAACTGGGTGCGACCCGCGACCGATTCCAGTTGGCAGCCTGTTTATAATCCCTGTTGCGTGCGAATCTGTGGCTCTGGCTATGGCGGCTGGCAGTGATTCAGCAGTGATTCTAACTGCGGTTGAGTCTGTGCCCCCGGTTGCGGACGCTTCGGATTGCTTAGGTTCGGATTCTTTGGATTCTTAGGTTTGGCAAATTATCTATGGAAAGTCTTGGCTATCCCCACTTGGCAGCGGCCTACCGGTCTGATTTCCTGGAACTCCCGTCCCTAGAAGCGGCCCTCAGTCGGGCGATCGCCTGGGAGCGGCTGTCGTCCCAAGGTTGGTTGCGCTTTTTGTCGCTGCTGTTGACCGTCAGCATCCTGGGCGCGGCGATTGGCCCGGCCTTGGCCGCTGAGCGTGCGGGTGAAACCCTCCGCAGTGGTGGCGGTGGCGGCGGCGTGGGCGACGGCCCCGCCTTCGTCAATCCCGATCGCCCCGTCACAAAGCCCCTGCCACCCATCACCGTTCGCCCTTGCCCCACCTTCAAAACCATCAGCAGCTACGTTTACCGCCCCCCTTATCTCCGCAATAGCGGCGGCTGGGGTGCGGGAGCCGGCCCCTGCTATAGCTGTGTGGGCGGTCGCAACGTCAACACCAGTCGCTTGCAACAGCGGCTGAAAGACTTGGGCTATTTCCGCTTTCGGGTCACGGGGTATTACGGCCCGATCACCGAAGCGGCGGTCAAGCGCTTTCAACGGGACTCTGGCTTAGTTCCTGACGGAGTAGTCGGGCCGCGCACCAAAGCGGCTCTGGGTCTGCTGGGCTAGGTTTGACGCGATCGCCCTAACCCAAATCCCGCTCCAGGGCGATCGCCCATTGGGCCGCGATATCAATTTGAGTGAAGGGAATTTTCATGGCTGGGCCACTGTCCTTGCGCACCAGCTCCAAAATCACCTGCTTGGCTTGAGTGGGATATTTCTCGGGGTTGATCGCCTGGCCATCGGCCATGAGCACCACGCCCTGCACTTGCTCCAGGGAAAGCCGTTGCACCTCGATCGGCCCCTTGCGGTTGGGAATGCCCCAAACCAATTCGCGACCCTTTTGGCCCAGGACGGCGTAAATGTCGTATTTGGCGCGATCGAACCCTTTTGCCCAAATTTTGTAAGCCTCTAGCCGTTGGTATTCATTCCAACCAGCATAGGCGAGACCAATAAACAGCCCCAGGAGGGGCAGCCACATCAAACCATGTTCCATAGGGCCGTTGCGGGGGTGCGAATTGGATAACTTGGGAGATGATCTTGCTGATTTTACGGGGCTTGTGGATGTTGTGGATCGCCTAGGGTTGAGTACCTGATCGTTTTGATCCAAGAATGCAACTCAAAATCCCGACCAAAATTTCACTTGAACGAATTAAAAATTTCTGAACTTAATCAACATCAAGTGCTAAGCAAGTTATGATGATCAACCTAAAATAAAAGTCTCAACTCATTTTCTGAACCATGCCTTATTCACTTTCTAAAGTAGCCAAACTTAAAAAAATAGGTTCAAAATGGGAATTTCAGTCGGAGGCAAACCTCGAAGACTTCCTGTACTTATGCTTAGATAAAATGCTAGGTGTTACTCCATTAAAAAGACAGTTTCCCATTGGTGGTCAGTTCTGCGACATCTTGGCTGTAGATTCTGATAAAAGACTACTCATTGTGGAACTTAAAAATCAAGAAGACAGATATGTTGTCAATCAAGTATCTCGATATTACGACGCTTTACTAGAAGAGAAGCCGTTGGCTGATTTTGTTGACTACTCTAAGCCTATTAAAATCTTAATAATCTCCCCTGTCTTTCACAGAGATAATCTAGTTGACAGAAGGTATAGTTGTTTAGATATTCATTTTTTGACATTTGATTTGTCTATAGAATCTGAAAGTCTCATATTCACCCTCCACAATTTAGAAAATAATGAGTCATCTTCGATCACTGTCTCATATGAGCAGGAATCACAGGAGCGGTTAGTTCAAGAACCACCAAGACGACTGTTGAAATTACTGACTGATGTTGCAGAAACTGAACGACAATTTATTTTGAATGCAAGAGAACAAATACTCGGATTTCATCACCAAATGAAGGAGATACCTATTGGCAATAATATTTTGTATGGCTCTAGTAAAACCAGACCTTGCGCTGAATTGAGATATGATGAAAGCCGCAAAACACCAACCTTATTTCTGTGGCTACCGCATGTTACATCAAGAACAATGAGTGCCAGAAAAATTATTGCTAGGATGAAGATCTGGACGAATTGGCTATCAGTAACTTCATTAGGGCATGTTCCAAAGGGGAACGGAAGGATGGTGAGTTATGAAGAATGGCGGATGGGATCAGTTCGACCTCTGAATAAATTACTACCTCCTAAGCATTTTGTTGAGAGATACTTCACTGATAAGGATTATCGAGAGCGATTTGTCGAAGAAGGATATAAGAATCGAGATTTAAATCCGCACTATAAATCAGGTTTGGCAATGCCCATACAAGGATATCTCTCTTTATTAAGAAGGAAGAAGAAATATCATCCCTGCAAGACTTAATAAACTTGGCACTAGAAGCTTGGCTAGAGAAAAATTAGTACTAGGCCATCTGTTTTAGTTGTGCTAATAGGTTGAATTTTGCAAAACCGAAATACAGCTCTTACCTCAATTACTAAGCATAGTCGCCCGTAGGGTGGGCACTGCCCACCAAACCGTTGCTTCATGGCATCTGCAATATGGCGTGCCAATAATTCTAGGTAAAGGCTGTATCTTAGTAAAGTTGTCGAAATTGCCTGCCGCCGCTTATCTTAGTTATTAAGCATTTACAGTTCTTATTAGGTAAGGAGATCATAAATTTATGACAACTATCCAAAATAACCACAACGAACTATCTGGCAAGCGAGCGTTGGTCACAGGTGGCACAAAAGGCATGGGAGAAGCCATCGTCAAACGCCTGCGGCTAGCCGGTGCAATCGTTATGACGACTGCCCGCTCAAGACCCGATGAACTTCAGTCGCCGGAGTTATTCATTCAATCCGACATCAGCACGCCTGAGGGTATGAAAAATGTCGTGACGGAAGTGCTCGCTCGTCTTGGCGGCTTAGACATCCTAATCAATAACGTAGGTGGTTCCTCTGCTCCGAGCGGTGGTGCACTTGCCTTGAGTGATGACGATTGGCAGCAGGCATTCAATACGAATTTGTTTGCTGCTGTTCGCTTGGATCGAGCCTTTCTGCCTAAGATGCTGGAACAGAGATCGGGTGTCATTATTCACATTTCGTCTATCCAGCGTACCCTTCCGCTCTATGATGCGACCTTGGCATATGCTGCGGCGAAAGCGGCCTTGACTAACTACAGTAAAGGACTTTCGAACGAAGTGGCATCCAAAGGAGTGCGGGTTATTTCAGTGGCCCCTGGTTTCATCGAGACAACAGCAGCCACGGGGCTTATCGAGAGGTTGGCCAAAGACGCAGGAACAGACCTTGATACTGCTAGGCAAGGGCTGATGGATTCACTCGGGGGTATTCCGATGAACCGTACCGGTCGCCCCGAAGAAGTGGCGGAACTCGTTGCTTTTTTGGTATCCGATCGCTCTGCCTATATTAATGGCACTGAATATGTAATTGACGGAGGAACGATTCCTACAGTTTAACGAATCAAGAATACATATCGAAAGAATCAGTATTCCTTGAAAACGCGCCTAACAACCAGTTCATTCTGAATGTGGCCAGCTTGTCTTTCCCGCGTCGTTGAGTGTCATGTACTGCGCCCAAAGATTGAGATATTTTTAATGGAATTTAAAAACACTTCATAGAATGGTTCTGTGCCTTTTTTTAAGTGATTGGTGCGTTCTGTCGCAGATGTCATGGAGGTTAAAACCGCTCTACCACGCGCTGTCACTGTGCTCATCAGGCGAGGTAATTGTCATGGCTAATTAACTCAATCATCAATCAATTGAACCCGACGCGAGCGTTAACCGATCGCCCACTTGCAACATCCTAGATTCTTCGTTGGCGGAAGCAGAATTGGGGTCGATCGCCGGAACTTGGGTATTGATGGCCAAGCGGTAGAAGTGATTAAAACGCGATCGCTCGGCCCAAGGTGGCAGGGTGATTTGGCGCTGGGCCATGAAGGTTTTTTGAAATTGAGCCGTGGGTTCGCCGGTTTGGCTGTTTCGGGTGGGGACAATGCAGCGTTGACAGGGATTCGTGCCCAAAAATGGCACTGCGCCAATTTGAAACGGGATCCCGTTGCCAGCGGTGCTGTAGAGCTGTTCTTCCCAAAAAGGCTCCACCTCGTCAATTTCCAGGTTGGTTCGCAGCCGATCGCGCAGTTCCGCGACGGTCAAGTCTGGAAACCAACTGGCCACCGTTGCGATCGACCCTGTGCTGATTAAGGTGGGGCCCCAAGCGACCGGATCATCGGGAAAGCCGGCCTCGTGGTTTTGGGCAATGGTGACCGGTTGCTGAAAATAGTCGCTGAACCAGGTGGCTAATGCTTCCTGATCGTGATCTAAATGGAAGGTGGCGGCGGGTTGAGCGCCTGCTTGTAAGCGCAGGGTGACGAGACGTTGGGCTAGGTCAAAGGTTGATCGAATTTGGTGAATGGCGGCGTTGCGCTTGCCGTTAATGAACTTGCCTTGGGCATCGAGCAGGGCAAATTCCCGATCGCCTGCCAAGGATCCAGCCGCCGTCAGGGCGACCCGATCGACCGCGACACCATCCAAGGACTTAATCGGGAATAGGGTGATGCGGGCCAGCCTCGGGTGGGTGGACATGGAGAAGAAGAGAGGTGATCGATGGGGAAACCGGAACTAGCCGGCCTGGGCAGACTGCTGATCGTAGCCATAAAAATCGATCCGATAGTCAGCGATCTTGACCCCCGTTTGGGCCTCGATTTGGGCAATCAGCTCCGGTGGTAGGGTCACATGCACATCGACAATCCGGCCGCTGTCTAGGCAGTTGATGTGGCTGTGGGGGTCGCTGATGTTGCCGTACAGACGACCATCAGCCCGATCGATACATTCTACAATTCCGTTACGGGCCAGGGCTTCCAGGTTTTGGTAAACCGAGGTGTGGCCAATGTCTTTGCCCCGCCGATTCAGACGGTCATAAATTTCCCGTGCGGATAGGTGCTCCTGATCGTCCCATAGCAGTTCCAAGATGAAGCGGCGCTGGCGACTGACCCGCATTCCCAGGGTTTGGCAGCGTTCTAGGGCATCATCAAGCGATCGAATGGGTTTCACGGGCGGCTTCTCAGCAGAACGGGTTAGACAACTGGGTTTGAGGGCAGGTTCAGGGACGAGCGAGAGCGCGGGCAGTCTCTTGACAGCGGCGGGCCGTTGGATGCCGGGGGTGGCTGTCAGGGGTGTAAACCGCTGGGAGATGGGCGATCGGGGCTGGCGTTGTTGCGAGCTTCTACCACATCAGGGGGCTATCTCATACCCGGACTGATTTGATTTTAGCGCACCTCTTGGAAACAAGGGTTTGGTGCGAATGGAATGCTCCCATGGACTGTCTGGGCGGTTCAGTGGAGCGCGCTGCTGATTAAACCGCCCATTGAGCCAAATTACTGGTGGTTAAGACTCCAGGGCACTGCCTGCGGGGCCGATCGCCGCCACGGCCGTTTCCAGGGCGATCGCCGCGTGGGTCCAGTGGGTTCCCCCTTGGAAATAGGCCACATAGGGTGCGCGCAAGGGCCCATCGGCCGACAGCTCTGAGGTGCTGCCTTCAATGAATGTGCCCCCAGCCATCACCACTTGATCCTCATAACCGGGCATCACGGCCGGCACGGGATCCACGTAGGAATCGATCGGGGAAGCCTGTTGCACTGCCCGGCAAAAGGCAATTACCTTTTCGGCACTGCCCAGCTTAATAGCCTGGATGATGTCGCTTTGGGCAGCGTCCGGAGTCGGATTCACCGGATAGCCCAGGTTGGCAAACACCCGCGCTGCCAAATAATTACACTTGAGCGCTTCTCCCACCATTTGGGGAGCCAAGAATAAACCCTGATAGAGCAGTCGGTGTTGGTCGAAGGCCGCCCCTCCCTCAGAACCAATGCCGGGAGCCGTTAACCGACAGGCTGCTTGCTCCACGAGATCAGCCCGACCGGCCACATAGCCCCCAGCGGTGACGATCGTGCCGCCGGGGTTTTTGATCAAGGAGCCGGCCATCAGGTCTGCGCCCACAGCGGTGGGTTCGTTGTCTTCCACAAATTCGCCGTAGCAGTTGTCCACAAAGCAGATCGTGCTTGGGTTCTGAGCCTTCACGATCGCCACAATCCGACCAATGTCGGCAACGGAGAGGCTGGGTCGCCAATCATAGCCACAGGATCGCTGGATCGTGACCATCTTTGTTTCTGGACGAATCGCTTGGGCCAGGGCTTCCCAATCGATCGTCCCGGCCGGGGTCAAGTCCAATTCCCGGTAGGTGACCCCAAAATCCATCAGGGATCCTTGACCGTTGCCCCGCTTGCCGATCACCTCTTCCAGGGTGTCGTAGGGTTTACCAGCCACGGACAGCAACTCATCGCCGGGCCGCAGCACTCCAAAGAGGGCACAGGCGATCGCGTGGGTTCCCGACACAATTTGTACCCGCACGATCGCGGCTTCGGCCTGAAGGGCCCGGGCCATGACGCGATCGAGCGTGTCCCGACCCAAATCATCGTGGCCATAGCCCGAAACCCCTGCAAAATGGTGGGCTCCCACCCGTTCCGCCCGAAACGCATCCAGCACGCGCTTCAGTTTGGCCTGCACCGCGCGATCGATTTGCCCAAATCGGGGCCCTAACTCCTCCACCGCTCGCTGCACCACCGCCGCCGCATCCACCGTGATACCGCCCTTAGTGGCCTGATCCATCTGAATCCCCATGACCGAACTAACCCCAAATGGCTTGAATTTTTGTAATTGCGCCCAAAAAATTGCCAAAATTAGGCAAGCTCTCTAAAATACCGCTCCATTGCTCGATCAAGATCACCAAAAACCCAAAATTGAGGGGCAAAGATGCGCTGATCAAGGTCAAAACACAACCAATCTGAGCAGGTCGATCGCCCGTGATCCCCAATGTTTTCAGGGATTCCTGACTTAAACTGGCATTGATCCCCGGGGTGATCGTGATCGAAAGGTTTCATGATCCCAAAAATTCCCTAAACCCCCGATCGCGATCGAGCCGCCCCTCCGCTGCTGCTGCTAATTCCTTAATTTCGCAGCGCCAACCCACACCACCGCTGAATTTCGGTCAAACTGGATGCTCAGTCCATTGTGAAGAAATTCAAATAGGAAATGATACGCTGATTTAGCGCATCGATGACATAGGTAATTGAATGACTGCCGCAACGTCCGCACAGAACTTGCGCCCAGACTGGGGCGTAATTATCTTTATGACGGCGATGCACATCGCAGCCGTCGTGGCATTTCTGCCGCAAAACTTTAGCTGGGCAGCCGTTGGCCTGATGATCTTCCTCCACTGGGTGACGGGCGGCCTCGGAATTACCCTTGGGTGGCATCGCCTCGTCACCCACCGCAGTTTCGAGGTTCCCAAGTGGTTGGAGTACTTCTTCGTGTTCTGTGGAACGCTCTCCTGCCAAGGTGGCCCCATCTGGTGGGTTGGCTTGCACCGCCACCACCACCTGCATTCGGACACCGATCCGGATCATCATGATTCGACTAAGGGTTTCCTCTGGAGCCACATCGGTTGGATGATGTACGAAGTGCCCGCCGAAAGCGAAATTCCCCGCTTCACCAAGGATATCGGCGACGATCCCTTCTATAAATTCCTCGATCGTTACTTCCTGCTGCTGCAAATTCCCCTCGCTGTCATCCTGTACCTGATGGGTGGATGGTCATTTGTGCTCTGGGGCATCTGCGTGCGGATGGTTTCCCTGTGGCATTGCACTTGGCTGGTGAACAGCGCCACCCACAAGTTTGGCTATCGCACCTTTGAAGACTCAGGCGATCGCTCCACCAACTGCTGGTGGGTTGCGCTTCTGACCTATGGCGAAGGCTGGCACAACAACCACCATGCCCATCAATACTCCGCTCGCCATGGTTTGGCTTGGTGGGAAATTGATGCCACTTGGATGACGATCCAACTGTTGCAGTTCTTGGGCTTGGCGAAGAACGTCAAGTTGGTGAAGGCGGAATCGTAACTTGGGGTGAGCGGCCGTTCAGCCCCGATCGCTTGACAACGGTTTGAGGAAAATTCTGATTCAATCCCAGCTTGGCCCAAAAAGCTTCAAAGCTTGATTCAAGAATTGTCTTTAGTCGTTTCAACTCAACGATCTTTAAAACCAGTTGATTAGCCCTCTTTCGCTGTACGGTTGAAAATCCCTACCATTCAATTGCAAATTGATCGACGGGTTGGCTCAGTTCTGTCTTGAGCAACTTAAAGTTTCTGAATCTCCCAAATTTCCGGAATATCTTGCATATCTCGGTTGTTTGGAGCTGATGAATGCTCTGAGCCGTTCTTGAGAATTCAACCCGCGATTAAGCTTTCAGTCTTAAAGCAGTACCCATGGGAGTGCTGCTTTTTTGTTGCCCATGAATTGGGTTGATGGGCTGTTTTGTTCATGGGTCCACCATCAAAGGAACTCAACCAGCCGCCATGAGATCGCCGGAGATCAATAGCGCCGAAGATCAATAGCGCTGGTTTCCCACTGCCCAATTGAAAAGAAGGGGCTGGGGCATGAGGGTTTCTTGCGGATTTGTGCAAAAGATCCAGCGAAGCCAACCCATTCGGAATCACCGTTCATGCAAAATCGGCTGGAAACTAACTGCCTGTGGCATAGCTCCCAACCGATTTACTTTTGAGTTTGCCTGGGCGATGGAGGGATCGTTACCCTTACAAGTTGGGTAACGATTCCCTGAACCATGCCCGGGACAAGGATTGTGGGCGAGACTTAGTAGTCGAAGTCGCCGCCGCCCATGCCAGCGCCAGCACCAGCAGCTTCCTTCGGTTCGGGCTTGTCAACCACAATGCACTCGGTGGTCAGCACCATCGCCGCGATCGAGGCAGCGTTTTGCAGGGCCGAGCGGGTCACCTTGGCGGGGTCAACGATCCCAGCTTCAAACATGTCTACGTATTCGCCGCTCGAAGCGTTGTAGCCCACGTTGAAGTCTTTTTCCATCACGCGCTCAGCGATCACCGCGCCGTTTTGACCGGCGTTTTCAGCAATCCGCTTCAGGGGAGCCGTCAGGGCACGAGCCACGATCAGTGCGCCGGTCAGCTCTTCGTCCTTCAGGTTGGCGTTTGCCCAATCGGTCAGGCTAGGAGCCAAGTGTGCCAGGGTCGTACCACCACCGGGCACGATGCCTTCTTCAACGGCCGCCTTGGTGGCGTTGATCGCATCTTCCAGACGCAGCTTGCGATCCTTCATTTCGGTTTCGGTGGCCGCGCCAACCTTCACCACTGCCACACCGCCAGCCAGCTTGGCCAGACGCTCTTGCAGCTTTTCCTTGTCGTAGGAGGACTCGGTTTCGTCCATCTGACGGCGGATTTGCTCGCAACGGGCCTTGACTTCGGCTTCGTTGCCATCGGCCACGATCGTGGTGGTGTCCTTGGTGATCGTGATCCGGCGGGCTTGACCCAGTTGCTCCAGCTTGGTGCTGTCGATCTTCAAGCCAGCATCTTCGGTGATCAGTTGACCACCGGTGAGGATGGCGATGTCTTCCAGCATGGCCTTGCGGCGATCGCCGAAGCCAGGAGCCTTCACAGCGGCCACGTTCAGCACACCGCGCAGACGGTTCACCACCAAGGTGGCCAGGGCTTCCTTCTCGATGTCTTCAGCGATGATCAGCAGGGGCTTGCCAGCGCGAGCGGCTTGCTCCAGGATCGGCACCAGGTCTTGCACCAGGGTGATTTTCTTGTCGGTCAGCAGGATGAAGGGGTTATCCAACACTGCTTCCATCCGCTCGGTGTCGGTGGCGAAGTAGGGCGAGATATAACCCTTGTCGAAGCGCATCCCTTCGGTAACTTCCAGCTCAGTCGTCATCGACTTGCCTTCTTCCAGGGAGATCACGCCTTCTTTGCCAACTTTGCTCATGGCATCAGCGATCATTTGGCCAACTTCTTCGTCGTTGCCGGCGGAGATGGCTGCCACTTGCGAGATGGCTTTGGAGTCGTTTTCGGGGACTTGGCGAGCGTGGGCCTTGATTTGATCCACCAGGTAAGCGACGGCCTTTTCAGTACCGCGCTTCAGGGTGATGGCGTTGGCACCAGCGGCCACGTTGCGCAGACCTTCTTTGACGATCGCGTGGGCCAGGACGGTGGCGGTGGTGGTTCCGTCGCCCGCTGCGTCGTTGGTTTTGGAAGCGGCTTGGCGAATCAGGGCCACGCCGGTGTTTTCCACGTGATCTTCCAGTTCAATTTCTTTGGCGATCGTCACACCATCGTTGATGATTTGGGGTGCGCCAAATTTCTTTTCGAGCACGACGTTGCGGCCCTTGGGACCCAAGGTGACGGCCACGGCTTCCGCCAGGATGTCCATACCGCGCTCAAGGGCACGACGGGCGTTTTCGTTGTAGATAATCTTCTTAGCCATGATCTGCCTGTTGGAGATTAATGATGAGGAGTTTTGCGCAACCCAGGATTGGGCTGGTTAACCCGGTTGGGTCATTGATTTAACCGGGCGATCGAGCCGAGGAACCGTCAACCCTTGAAGAGCAGCCCTTAAAGAGCAGCGGTCGATCGGGACGGCTCGGGCCGTGGCTCAATTAGCCAACAACCGCCAGGATGTCTTTTTCAGAGAGCAGGACGTAATCTTCGCCGCCCAGCTTGATGTCCGTGCCAGCGTACTTGGAGTAGAGAACTTTGTTACCAGTGCTGACTTCGGGAGCTTGGCGGCTACCATCATCGTTGCGCTTGCCAGGGCCCACAGCGACGACTTCGCCAACTTGGGGCTTTTCTTTGGCGTTATCGGGCAGGAGAATACCGCCAGCGGTCTTTTCTTCAGCGGCGGCGACTTTGACCAATACGCGATCGCCCAAAGGAGTCACGGTCGATACGCTCAACGATACGGCTGCCATACAGAATCTGTCTCCAGAGGTTTGAAGTGAAAAGCTAGACCAATGGTGAAGCGGATAGGCGAAAGGCTGAAAACCCGTTGTTGTGCAGTGCTGACTGCGCGGTGCTGACAGGGTGTCTGTCGCAGCCTGACCAACGACTTTTAGCACTCTCTCCATCCGAGTGCTAATTTACTGGAGACCATGGGGCCTGACAACAGACCCCTCTGTACGGGTTCCCGAACTGGCAACCAGGGCGTAACTTGGAAAGATCCCGATCGCCCCGCCCGGCACGCCTCGCCAACCACCCTCAGCCCTACTGCATCGCCCCATGGCAGCCCCATTGCATTCTTCCCTTCCGAACCCAGAGGCCGATCGACCCGATTTCGATGCCTCAACTCCTTGCCCCGTCGATACCCAAACCAATTCCCCAACCGAGGAGGCGCGATCGCTCCTGCCTGTGGTGCGGACATTGGGAATCGATCGCATCGAACGCCACGTTTTCATTTGTGCCGACCAAACCAAACCCCTTTGCTGCCCCAAGGATGCCAGTTTGGAATCCTGGGACTATCTGAAGCGGCGATTGCGAGAATTGGGTCTTGACGGAACCGGCCCAGGCAACCCCTCCGGTTCAGAATTTTCCCCGTCCTCCGTGGTTTTTCGGACAAAAGCGAACTGTTTGCGGGTTTGCACGGAAGGGCCGATCCTGCTGGTTTATCCCGAAGGTGTGTGGTATCGACGCGCCACCCCAGCAGCGATTGAGCAGATCATTCAGGAACATCTCATGGGTGGACGTGTTGTACAGTCCTTGGCTTTCTTTGAGCGATCTTTGCCCCAAATGGCTCCCTGAGCGGCGGAACTGGGCAGCCGTTGCACTCGGGAATCAGGACTGCCTAGCGAAATTACTGGTAGCACTCAACACCAGCATTGCCCTAAACTAGGAGTCAGGTTAAAAAATACCCATCAATCCTGTCCGTAGCTGGTTAACTTGCCCAGCCGTGGTTGGTTTTTCGGATTTCCTGCCCGTGGCCCAGCGACCACGAACCTGAGTTCAGCCTAGTCGTATGATTGCGGCACATTACTGCGGCGTATTGCGACAAAGTTCCGGTGAAGTGGCGGCGAAGTGGTCGTGAACAATTGCGGTGAATTTAATTTCCCCCTTAAATTCCCGAACCGTAGGCTATGCAGTTCCTTGAGCTATGCAGCTCCTTGAGCAGCTCATTCAACGGGACTGAAATTAACCTGAGTGATTAAAAAGGTAGGCGATCGCACTCGATCGTGCTAGCTTCCGCTCTTCCTAAAGATCTTTTCGCTTCCTATGAGAAGAAGCAATCTTGGTATTCAAAAACGAATCTTACTCATCGATGACGATCCAAATCTGATTTTGCTCGTCAAAGATTATTTGGAATTTCACGGATATGTGGTGATTCCGGCTAGTAACGGTCGCGAGGCCCTGGAACAGCTTGAGCAAGATTTGCCAGATATGATCATCTGTGATGTGATGATGCCGGAAATGGATGGCTACAGCCTGGTGAAATCCGTGCGTCAAGACCCACGAACAAACTGGATTCCGGTGCTGTTGCTGTCAGCAAAGGGCCAAAGCCAGGATCGAATTAAGGGGCTGACTACGGGGGCCGATATCTACATGACCAAGCCCTTTGAGCCGGAAGAATTGGTGGCCCAAGTCGAGTCTTCTTTGAAACAGGCTTCTCGGTTAATTCGTTACCAAGCGAAGGGAGATCGATCGCCCAAATTCAAAGTGCCAAAAGACGTGGAACTGACCCCCACGGAGTCGCGGGTGGTGCAGTTGGTGGCGCGGGGCATGGCGAATCGGGAAATTGCTGAATTGATGAGTGTCAGCCAGCGCACGATCGAAAGTCACGTTAGCAATATGTTAGGCAAAACGGGACTTAGCAATCGCACAGAACTGGCACGCTGGGCGATCGAAACTCGAATGGCGTTGTAACTAAAAACTTAAGGAAGAAACTAAGCAAAAAATAGATCAGCGATAGACAAAATGCTTAAGCAAAAAATAAGTGAACAGCTTAAGCAAACAACTCAAAAGCAAAAATTCAAACAAAAACTCAAACAGAAACTCAATAAAAAGATGAGCGATCGCCTGAATTGGCTAAGATCGCTCATCGAATTGATATTGATTGAGTGGTGAGTGATGGTCAAGCTACAGCAATCTTGATTGATGGTTTTGGGCGGGCGGTCAATCTGCAATGATCGAAAATCGCCAGCCCATTGGCCACCCGAAAAATCCTAGACCGCAGCCAGCTCGCGAGTGGCGGGGTTTTTGCTGTTGCGAATTCCTTCGATCGCGGTGGCATAATCCGGCGCGTTGAACACCGCCGAACCGGCCACAATCGCGTTCGCACCCGCTTCGAGCACTTGCCAGGTGTTGTCCACCTTCAGGCCGCCATCCACCTCAATCCAAGGATCGAGACCGCGCTCATCGCACATTTGACGCAGCTTGCGAATCTTCGGCAACACACCGGGGATGAACTTCTGGCCGCCAAAACCGGGGTTGACGCTCATGATCAACACCAGGTCGCACAGTTCCAGCGTGTACTCAATCAATTCCAGCGGGGTTGAAGGATTCAACACCACACCAGCCTTGGCACCGGCTTCCTTGATTTGGGCGAGGGTGCGATGCAGGTGGGGCGAGGCGTTGTGCTCTGCGTGAACCGTGATGTGGTCAGCGCCGGCCTTGGCGAACGCATCCACATATTTTTCCGGCTCGACGATCATTAGGTGAACATCGAGAGGCTTTTGGGTGTGAGGACGCACGGCTTCAACGATCAGCGGGCCGATCGTGATGTTCGGCACGAAGCGACCATCCATGACATCAACGTGGATCCAATCAGCACCGGCAGCATCTACGGCCCGAATTTCTTCACCCAGGCGGCTGAAATCGGCGGATAGAATGGAAGGGGCGACGACGATGGGCTTTTGGCTCATGGTGGGTGCGTCCTCTGGGGGCGGGCAAGGGTAGAAATTGTATTTGTTTTAACAGAATATGAACAATATTTGTTAAAACTTGCAGGTTTTTCAGGGTTTCTTGACGAGTGATCGCGCTACAACCCAAACAGCATCCACGATTTATCCACAATCAAGACAGGATCAGGATCTGTTCGCCCAAGATTCGCCCAAAATCTGTCCATCGCCCTAATTGAGCGAGCAATTCGGTCAGCTTTCAATAGCTATTCAGTGAGGAGTTATGGGTCGATCGCGCCATTTGTTTTCCCTCCGATTCGATCGCCTTGACCAAGCCCTGATTCGGAGTGGGCGCTTGGTGTTGTTAGGGGCGATCGGCTGCTCGATCGCCACGACCGCCAGCGCCACTCTGCCCGCCGTGCTGTTGCCGCTGTCCACAGGGCCCGATGGCATTGATTCCGATCGACTGCATCAAGCGCCCTACAACATTACCGGCCGCAAAATTGGCATTGGCCAAGTGGAAATTGGTCGGCCCGGTCGTTTTGGCTATGACAAAGCGGTGGGGAATGCGGATGATTTCCGACCTGCGGGCCTGTTGGTTTTGGAAGAGCGGCCAGGGCCCGATGAATATGTGGATGGCCATGCCCACAGTGTGGCGGGGGTGATGATTGGGCGATCGGGGAAATTGGCTCGGGGCGTGGCTCCCGGGGCCATGCTCTATTCCGCGGCCACGGGCCCATCCGAAGGCAATGGCCAAATTGGGGAATGTTTAGCCAGCCAGTCCGTGGCCCTGCAAAACCATGGAGACGTGCGAGCCATTAACTTTAGCTTTGGCGAACCGCTCAGCCAGGATCAGCGACTGAACGCCATGTTGGATGGCAATTCCCTGCTCACCCTTTGCGTGGATTGGTCGGCGCGGGCCCATGAGGTGCTGTATCTCATTGCGGGCAATCAGGGCGACGGGGGCATTTCAATTCCCACGGACACCTTTAACGGTATTAACGTGGCCTTTACCCGTCGGTTCCGGGGGCAGTTTTCCAAGTTGGATTTTGCCAACCTGGGGAATGTGGTGACGGGGGTCGGCCGGCATTTGGTGGGCTTCGAAAGCAATGCGGGGTTGCGGCGGTCGATCGGGCTGGTGGCTCCGGGGGCCGATGTGGGGTTGTATGAACTGGGTGGCCAGGTGATCTATGCCAGTGGCACGAGTTTTGCTACACCCCATGTCACCGCCACCGTGGCCCTGCTTCAGGAGTGGGCCGAGCGGCAGATTGCCGGAAACCAAGCCCGTTGGAGCAAGGATGCCCGTCGCCACCAGGTGATGAAAGCCGTGTTGATGAACTCCGCAGACAAGGCCAAGGACGCGGGAGATGGCAACCGCCTCGGGATGACGCGGGATGTGTGGCGCGAAGACGAGAAAACCTGGCTCGATTCCGATGCCCTCAGCGATCCGACGATTCCGCTGGATGAACAAATCGGTGCGGGTCAACTGAATGCCTACCGGGCCTATCAACAGTTTGCGCCGGGACAATGGCAGCCGGACGAGGCTGTGCCCTTGGTGGGCTGGGCGTTCCAATCCTTGGCCCTGAAGGATGACCAACCCGCCGTTCACGACTACCCGATCGCCCAACCGCTCCAGGGCGGCAGCTTTGCGGCCTTGACCCTCACTTGGAGCCGCCATGTGGACTTGCTCGATCGCAATAGTAATGGCCGGTTTGATCGGGGCGAAGGTTTTGTGAACAAAGGTCTGAGCGATTTTGATCTGTACCTGATTCCGGAAGGGGAAACCGTGGCCACCACCACCAACCCCTGTCGATCGATCAGTTCTGCGGACAGCGTGGAGCATGTGTTCTGCGAAGTGCCCAAAACCGGCCGCTACCGGGTGCGAGTGGCCCTCAAGGAGGCGGCTGTGGGCCAAAGTGATGAGTACGCCCTCGCTTGGTGGACAAAGGGAGCTAAATAGCGCGATCGTCCCCAGCTCAAGTGACATTCAGCAGCATTCCGGTCTGATCTGGTCACGCCTGCTGCTGAATTGCTCAATCACCTAATTCGCGGCTTCAATTCACAAATCGCTACCCTGCGTCATGAACGATCGCCCTTTTTTATCCATCGTTACGGCTACAACGGGTAAATTTAGTCAGGACTGGCTGACTCGTCTCTTGACTGTGCAAGGGCCGGTCGAATTTGTGATGGTTTACCCACCAGGGGTGCAGCCCCGCCCAACCGATGACCTGCGTGTTCGCGCCTTAATCAGTCCATTTCGAGGAGAAGTTTTACAGCGGTTCACAGGGCTTTTGAATGCAACCGGAAATTACACCATTGCTCTAGATGATGATGATTTTATTCATCCAGATATCTGTTCTTTAGTTAAGCAGTTTTCTCAACTATTTCCTGATGACTGGGTATTACGGTTATCGATTCAAAATATTCCACGCCAACACACCTTGGAAATCGAAGCACCCTGGCTTCCGATTCCAAATTTGGAAATGATCGCTCATATTTCCAACCGCCAATCATCTGAACTGAACTCAAAAATTCACTCCTTGCGGCCAATTCCGATTGCCCCTCTCCAAAATCCAATTAACTGGATTCTAGCCATTTCTCCCTTTGAACAGCGTCGAGATCATCACGGGCGACATATAGAAAATTTCAACAATAGAGTTTGGAAAACAGACCTTTTGAAGCTCCCACTGGGTGATTGGTCTCGTGTCATGAAAATATATGGAAATCTATATTGGCTACCCTCTTGGAGTCTTGATCGAGCGCTAGGGCTGTTCGTCCAAGCGTCTCATTTTGACCCAAATCTTAGGTGGATTGGCTATAGCATTCAAGGGCCAGAGCAAGTTCGATATATCCTTAGTAATACTAATTCTGAAACCCAAGTCAAAAAAATCAGCCATCGCTTTCATTTTTCCGCAGATTTATTGCTGACTAAACGATTTCCAGAATACGGATATTTTTGGAATTTATTCTTTGATGGTTTTTACACAACTATCAAGCAGTATATCAAGTTACTCTATGCCAAATTGCTATCACTCAGGCGCTAAAACTTGATCATTAAATCGTCCAATACCATCGCCCAATACCATCGCCCAACACCAACAGTTCATCACTGGCAATAGGCTGCCAGAGTCTGTCGTTGTTGTCTCAATTCAAAAATTCCACACATGGAAACTCCAGACTGCCCGACATCATTGATCTACGTCGCCTGACAAATTTCTCGCCACAATAACCGCCAATCTTTTGCCCATCCTTGAGAGCATCCTGAACCTCGGTCTATGGATAAGCGCAACGTTGACTTGCTGTTACAAGAACTTGATAACACCGAGCTGGGGGTGCGCGATCGGGATCTCGACCCGATCGGCTCCCGGCTGCGGCTGTATCTGTACTACGCGCCGATGGTGGGCTGGTTGCCGGCCTTGCTGGCCCTGCGGCGATCGGGTTTGGATGAGCGGGAATTTGTGGCGGCCAAGCGATCGGTGCAGTTGGCGATCGGCTGGGCGATCGGTTTGGCCGTGGGCAGCACGGTGAGTGAGCAGCTCGCCAACCCCAGCCTCAGTTTTTTGTTGCTGCAAAGTGCCTGGACAAGCACCTATTGCCTGATTTGTGTGGGGCTGATGGTGTCCGTGTGGCGGCGACGCTCCTGGGCGATCGGGCCGGGCCGCGGGCGATCGGGCGATCGGCCGGATTCTGGCTGAGATCAATTGGGTTGATCTGCAAAAACCGGTAGCCCAACTTCTGCCAACTTGATGATTTTTCGTACCTCTCAACCTGATGCAGCCACTTAAAGTTTGGGATGTTAATTAAGGTTCATAAAAGCCGTATTGTGCGATCCTATAAATGGGATAGATATTGTTTTGCGCTATCCTAATCTCAGCCACTTGTAAGAACAAAGGCTCACTCAAACAGCAGCCTTTGTTCTCGCCAGTATTCTCTGAATCTTTAAACCGATCTCAATTGGTTGGAAATCTCATGACTCAACTGGATAGCAATCAGATCGCAGCTTGTCAGAATCTCCAGGAATCCGTTGAAGCCATTGTGCATCTGGTTGAGCAAGAGTCCACACTCCAAAATCAAGATATTACGTCAGTTCATACGTCTCTGCGTAAGGCGATCGCCCCGACCTTTGAAGTGGCTTTTGTGGGGGCTTTCAGCGCTGGCAAATCAATGCTAATTAATGCCCTGTTGGGTCGGGAATTGCTCTACAGTGCTGAAGGCCATGCCACCGGAATTGAATGTTATATCGCCTATGCACCAAGCGATCGGGAACGGGTTGTATTGACCTTTGCTAGTGCGGCTGAAGTTCATGAAGAAGTGCAGGTCTTGTTGGAGCGTCTGGGAGTTTCTTCGGCAATTGATTTGAGCCGAGAAGAGACCGTTTCAACGATTCTCACTGCCTGCGAAAAGATGATTGAAAAAGAAGGCGGCGAGTCCAAATCTGAACGGGCCAAACAAGCAAAGGCCCTGAAATTGCTCATTGAAGGCTGGTGGGCTAATCGCGATCGCATTCATCCCACCAGTAACACCACCTACTCAATGGAGCAATTTAATTTCACCAACCTCAAAGATGCAGCAGCCTACGCTCGTCGGGGCAGCAATAGCGCTGTGCTCAAGCGGGTGGAATATTACTGCTGTCATCCGTTGTTGGAAGATGGTAACGTCCTGGTTGATTTGCCGGGAATTGATGCACCGATCAAAAAGGATGCCGCCCTCACCTACAGCAAAATTAGCAATGAAGATACATCGGCTGTGGTTGCAGTGCTGAAGCCAGCCGCAGCGGGTGACATGACGAAAGAGGAAACCGAACTCCTAGAGGCAATGCGCAGCAATTCGGGCATTCGCGATCGGGTCTTTTTCGTTTTCAATCGCATTGACGAAACTTGGTATAACGTTCAACTGCGTCAACGCCTAGAGTCTCTGATTTCCAGTCAGTTTCGAGATGGGCAGCGGCTCTATAAAACCAGTGGGCTGCTGGGGTTCTATGGCAGCCAGCTTCGAGAAACCAGTCCGGGCGATCGCTTCGGTCTCGATAGTATTTTTGCTAGCAGCATTAAAAGTGCAGAAATTGCCGAAGAAACACCGCAGTTTGTCTATGAATTCAATCGCTATTGCTCCAGTTCTGGCAAATTACCGGCCAATCGTTTTCGGATTTCGGTCAATAACTACGAAAGCCAAAACGAAAATTACGTTCGGATTTTGAGCGAATATGGTTCACCCCTGGTGGATCAACTGATTCATGACAGTGGCATTGAAGTGTTTCGAGAGGGCATCACGCGCTATTTAACGGAGGAAAAGCGGCCGCAACTCTTCTCGACTTTGGCCAATGATTTACAGCCCCTTTGCGTGGCCCTGCGTCGGTTGTATAGCGATCGCTACCGAGAACTCGATAGCCAGCCCACGGAACTTGAAGGTATTAAAAGCAATCGGCTCGATCGACTCAACACCGATCTGAAGCGCTTAGCTGAAAACTTTGCAGATCATTTAAAGCGCAAAGTTAACGAGATTGTCACCAATCAATGTGTCAGCTTTGAAGACGACTTTCGCAATTTGCAAGTGCGAATGCAGGGCCGGATGGGTGAGCTGTTGAGCGGATTTTCTGTCAAGCAAGCCTATCAGCGGGCCACGTTGGCTCATCCGCGCAATTCCACTGCTCCTTTGCTGGCAATTCTGGTTGAGGCATTCTATTACTTAGCCAATGAACTCGAAGAAGTGCTAACTGCGGAAATTGAGCGAGTAATTCGGCGGCTCTTTTCATTGTTGATGGATCGAATTCGCCATCAAGATTATTATCGGGAATTATGCCGATTGGTGGGAAGTGATGCGGGGCTAGAAGATCGATTGAAGGCGATCGAACAATCCGTGCAATTAGCCCTTCGTAGCGAGGCGAGCACTGAGTGCGATCGCTATGTGCGCGAAAGTCCCGATTTCTATCAAGAAGGCTCGGTTTCGCTCTATCAGTTTCGGGAAGTGTTACGCCAAACTTCTGTGGGCTATGACTTTTTGCCGATGGTGGAAGCAGAACCCGCCATTCGTCAATTGTTAGAACTCGACTTTGCACCCAAGGTCAAGCGCACCGTGACGAGCACCTTTCGCCAAGCGGTGAGCCAGACTCTGAAGTCGCAACTGTTGCCCGTGGCGGTGGAATACGAAGAGGTGATTTTGCAGCAATACACGATCGCCCGTAACCACCTAGAAAAAACGATCGAAAAGGAAGCCCAGGAGCAACTAGAACAACTGGCTGAGCAAAAAGCTACCTTGCAAGAACAAATTATGATTTACAACCAATCGGTTGAGGCGATCGATTCTTGCTTGCAATCTATGGGGTGCGATCGCTACCAACTCCCGATCGTTGAACTGGTCACCTAGCCCCAAAGCTCTCGGGGCAAGGGGCTTAAGCCCCTTGTCTGGCAGTGGTGATTGGGTGTTTTAAAGTAAAAAGAACTGCATGATTTCTGAGGTTTTGACTGATGACTAAGCCAATTGTTTATCGTCTTGATGCCGAGGATGTCATTCGATCGGATGATGGCAACTTGCCCTTTGTGGAAATTTCGACTTGCTTGGCTACGGATATGACTGCCAACTTGGAAGAAACCTATGATGAGGACTTAGAAAAGGCTGCTTTTTCGGATGGTTTTCCCTGTAGGGTTTTGCGTCCTGGTCAAAAACGATGGCTGTCAGGGAAGGTGCGTTTCTTTCTGGAAATTGAGCTTGATCCAGATCAAGAAGAAGAGATTACTAACCCCGAAGGATCCAACTCGACGTTGGATGAGCTACGTAAGCTGGCTGGGGAATAGGGTAGAAATAGAACTGTAATCTTCAAGAGGTTATTCATCATGGATTTTTCTAAAATGCAAGAACTTTTGCCCAACGAAGTGGTCACGATGGAGTATGGCTACTATATCAATAATCGTCCCACTAGCCAGGTCTCAGAAATTCAAAAAATTATCAATGATCGTCTTGGCGGGGATCTTAGAATTTTGTTCTCAGAAGAAGGACTGAAATGCCAAGTCTTAAGACTAGGCGCACCAAAATGGAAATCTGGACGACTGCGGCTAACATTGCTTTTTGAGCCAGATGAACCAGACGAAGTAGAGTCCTTGACTGGCAATCCTGATCAGCCTCTAGATGAAATTCGTAGATTGGCTGATGGATAAAGTTGATCCGGAGTCTTATCCTTAGTCAGGTCTTGTTCAAACCATGCCCCAAGAATTTACATCTCTCAAACCACACGAAGTGATCTCATGCGAAATGAGATACAGCCTTTGCCTATAACAAATGGCACGATATAATTATCAGTGTAGTGAAGTTATCGTCAGGAAAACTCATGAGTCTTTATTCGCTGGACTTGCGCCGAAAAATTGTAGAAGCTTACGAGAAGGGAGACACTTCGATTCGGAAAGTAGCAAAACAATTTTCGATTAGCCCAGAGACAGTCAGACGGCTTCTAAACCTATATCGCTCCACTGGAAGCTTATCACCTAAAAAGT
>NZ_JAZAQF010000097.1:0-714 GCF_043235035.1 Limnothrix redekei LRLZ20PSL1
CGGAGGGGTTCAGCAGCCGATGCATGTGCACGATGAAGTAGCGCATATGGGCGTTGTCGACGGTTGCCTGGGCCTTCGCCTTCCATGCGACCAGTGCGCTGGCGTAATCCGGGAAGATGCCGACGATGTCGAGCGCGTCCAGATCACGGAACTGTACGTCTTCGAGGTTCGACAATTCACCGCCAAAAACCAGATGGAGAAGCTGCTTGTTTTCGTTGGTTTCCGTCATGATTGCGGCCTTTTTCACATTCTTGGTCTGTTGCAATCCATCTGCGCGATTTCCCCTGAAAGGTCAACTCCGGGGAACTCGGGTGATGTTCTTGAGCAATGCCGGAAGAAGGTCACCCGATGCTGCACACAACACCGGATGGGTAACGTCTTCGCGATTATATACCAGTGCCTGTCCGTCGAGATCGGTGATCGAACCGCCGGCGCGCGCAAGGATCAGATCGGCCGCCGCGAGGTCCCAGTCGTGCGAGCTCTTCTTGACCAGGGTGGCGTCGATGCGCCCGTCGGCCACGAGCGCCAACCGGTAGGCAAGCGAGGGGATATGCTCGACGCGTTCGATGCGGGGCCTCAGCACCGGGCTGAAGCTGGCAACCATGTCCTGGGCGGAGGCGACCTTCAGGCTGCCTTCGATGCCGGCCGTGGAGACCGTGATGTCCTGGCCATTGCGGCGGGCAGGACCTTCGGCTGTTGCGGTGAACTCTTCGC
>NZ_JAZAQF010000034.1:0-75192 GCF_043235035.1 Limnothrix redekei LRLZ20PSL1
AATTGCCCTATGGGTGCTGCTGAGTGGCCGGAAGTTTCTGCAACCAACGGAATCGCCACAGGTGCGATCGAACCGGAGCAATTACTCGATTTAGCCCAGCGGGCCGGTGCCGAAGCCGCTGAAGTTTCCTGGAACTGGGCGGGGAGACCCTGGAACTGGGCGGGGAGACCCTGGAACTGGGCGGGGAGACCCCGCCCCTACGATTGATTGGTTTAAAGAACGAGGTCATCAGGGTTTCAGGCGATTTGATGACAGGCCCTAAGCCCCTTGCCCCGAGGCCCAGCAACCGCAAGGGCTAACTGGGGCGAACTTGTCGATCGCGGATCAGGTTCATGAAAAAATCCTCCAGGGAAGGGCGCTGAAGGTTCAGGCTCAGCACTTGGGCTTGGGCCTGGTCGATCGCCCGCAGAAACTCAGCCGGATCGCCCTTCAGCAAACCGCGCCAGTGATCGCCCTGAAAATCCGCCTCCGTCAGCCACGACGCGATCGCCTCCGGTGTCCCCCCTCGGCCCACAACGCGATAGGTACTGCTAGGGCCCAGTAGTTCATCCAAAGATCCCACACAGAGCAACTCTCCTTGGGCCAAGATAGCCACCCGATCGCACACTTGCTCCACATCGGAGAGGATGTGGCTATTGAAGAAAATCGTCTTGCCGCGCTCCTTCAGAGTCAGCACAATTTCTCGAAACTGATGCCGCCCGATCGGATCAAGGCCCGACATCGGCTCATCCAGAAAAATTACCTCCGGATCATTGATCAGCGCTTGGGCCATGCCCACTCGCTGCAACATACCTTTGGAATATTGCTTCATCAGTTTTTTGCGGGCCGCCGTTTCGGACAGTTGCACCCAATCAAGCAGTTCCACGATGCGCTTTTGGGCAACGGCACGCGGAATTTGAAACAGGGCCGCCGCCTGCTCCAAATATTCCCAACCGGTGAGGTGGTCATAGAAATAGGCATTTTCCGGCAAATAGCCCACTCGCTGCTTCACGGCTCGATCGCCCAAGGGCCGCCCCAGCACCGTGCCGCTCCCGGCCGTTGGGTTGGCAATTCCCAGCAAAATTTTGAGCAGGGTGGTTTTGCCCGCCCCGTTGGGCCCCAACAGGCCAAAGGTCTCACCCGATCGCACCGCCAAGGACACACCCCGCAAAGTGGTGACCAATTGATTGAGCCAAAAACCAGTGCGGTAGGTTTTGCGAATGTTGTGGGCTTCAACAATCCAGGATTCCAGTTCCATAGCAACGCAGCAAGGTTAATGCAGCAAGATCAAAACAGTACGGGTCAAGGCAACAGGGGTCGATCGAGGCGGAATGCATTCAGCACAGCAAAGCCAGTAACAGCAAGACCAATACAAGATCAGTACAAGACCAGCACAAGATCAATGCAGTACAGCGCGATCGAGACAGAAGGCATCCAGATCCAGCCAATGCACCAATTTTGTCGCAATCCCCATTGTGCTGTTCATGAACCCTGTGCATGTGGGTTTTGCATTGGGCCAGCAGACGATCTCCCTTGGCCCGGCGAGCCTTAGACTGAAGAATGCACAAGGCCCCTGTTGGGCCGATGATTCGGGACACTGAGACTTTCAGTACCCCAGCCAACTTGGTCAATTCCGAAAATACCGCGAAAACACCCTAAACCTTGCGAGGAACCCCCATGACCCGATCAAAGTGGGTAGCCATTGCCACTGGCGCAATTTCGTTGCTGTTGGGGGCAATTTATCTGATTGTGGTGCAGATCTTAGACAGCCGAGAAATGGTTCCAGCGCCCATTTTGGAATGGTTGCCTATGGGGTTTTAGGACGCTTTATTCATCCCAAGCTCAATCACTCAAATTTCAGTCATTCAAAGTTCAGTTCATTCAAGGTTCAGTTCATTCAAATCATTCAAAAATTCAACAATCATCATGACTTCTGAAATGTCTTTGGAAACGCCTATCAAGCCAGGTTCCTTGCGCGATCGACTGCATCCCACCATTACCGCCGTTGCCAACGCGATCGAGCAAATTTGGCAATCGGAATTGAACCTAGAACCCTACCAAATGCCCGAGGACTTGGGGTATGTGGAAGGAACCCTAGAAGGCGAAAAATTAATTATTGAAAATCGCTGCTACCAAACTCGCGAATTTCGTAAAATTCACTTGGAACTGGCGCAAGTGGGCAGTGCTTTGGATATTTTGCATTGTGTCATGTTTCCTCGATCGACCTTTGCTCTGCCCATGTTTGGATCTGATTTGGTGGCTGGACGGGGGCAACTGAGCATGGCGATCGCGGACTTGTCACCCGTGATGGACGATCGCGCCTTGCCCAGCCCCTATGACCAAGCCCTCAGCGCCTTACCAGAATTGGTTTTCAGCCAAGAACGGACATTCCCCAGTTGGGGCACCATTTTTTCCGCTCACTGCCTGTTTGTGCGGTCCGAAAATGCCCAAGAAGAGGCACAAATTGTGACCCGCATTGGTGACTTTTTGCGGCTGCACTGCCAACAGGCGATCGCCCTTTCGCCCACAGAAGATGCCGCTGAAATTGCCGCCATTGAAATGGGTCAGCGGCGCTATTGCCAACAGCAATTGCAAAACGATAAAACCCGCCGTGTGTTGGAAAAAGCCTTTGGAGCCGATTGGGCCGATCGCTACATGACCACCGTTCTTTTTGACGTTGTATAGGACGTGATATAGCCTGCGATCGGCTGAATATCGGCTAAATATTGGCTGAAGTAGGCGCAGGTTTGCCCAACCTAGACTGGACTCGCTGAACTGGACTTGCTGAAATGGATGTTTCGTGAACCCATCTTTCAGCCCAAAGTTGAGCGAATGGCCCGAAAGTCAGACCCTTGAACCCATCTTCACCCTGTGCCCAGTTGCCCCCAGCATCTGGGTTCAGTCGTTTGGGGCGATCGCCTGGTTCTTGACATCCTCCCCGTCCTAAAGGAGCGGGGATTCCGGCCCTAGGCAAACAACCGAAGTTGCTCGACTAGACCACGGGTTGACGCTTCATAGGGTGCTGCCGGCAAGCCAGTCTGACGCTCCCTCCACGTCCGTTTAGAGTCTCGGACTGCCCGCCCGCGACTAAATTGGGTGTCTTCGGGTCGGCTTCTCCGTTGCCCTCAGATTCTTTCCCTCTCGCTGTCCCAGTCCCGGTTTCACAGCCCAACGGCTGGTATATCGCTGCAAGATGAGGTGGGGATTTCAACCATTTTCATTCTAGCAACCAAAGCCGCCCTAGAAGGGCGGGGCTTGTACCCTTTTCTTTTGGGTCAACGACCGGAAGCCAACCCAAAAGCCTCCCAGAAGCCTGGGCTGAAGGGCAACACCAGAGGAACCCGCGCGATCGAACCAGCAACCCAACGGATTCTGGCCGGGTTGCCGGATCGACAGGGATCAATTGGTAAAAGTAAGCGATTCATCGTAGCTCCCCCCTAGATACCTCGATGAATGACTTCCATGGTTTGCTCTTTAAGGGGCCTTGAACCGGGGCTTGTTTTCTTGCTATGCCCTGGATCAATGTGCCAACATAAGCTTCTTTTCGATCACGGTTCTCCAGTCAAAAAAAGACCGCCATTTATTAAAATTGAATCATTTTTCCTGAAAATCTTCTCAAATTGCACCTGACTTAGATCAAGATCACAGGAGCAAAGCCCAATTTTCAGCCCCTCTTAGACCAATTCAATACACTTCTTGAGATTTTCTTCATAAAACCGATGAATGAGTCTGCTTTTGCATTTTTTTAAAGAAAGCTTATAAAATTTCAGGGGATCAGAGCTTTCTCAAGAGTTTTTACATTTTTTTAAATTTCCATACGGGTTGTGACAATCTTCGCCACAATACAATCAGCGTTCATTGCTTTAAATCTTCGAAAAATCTCACAACGAACCATTGATCAAGCTTCAATCTAGCTTTCTCAATCGATTTATAGGAGGATGATTTTACATTCAAAGCCGTTACATTCAAAGCAGCACTGAGAAATGATGAGTCGAGAACCACCAACCTTGGTTAACTCGGTAATCCTTCCATTCCCAATCCGCGCATCCTTTACTCCAAAGACTCACAGTGATCGTGATGGATGGAGATTATCATCATTTCTCAATGCATCTTTGATCTGTTTTGATCGGTTGAAAGTTGCTTAAAGGATACCGTTGGGTTAATTTTTTTTGATTTCGATCTTGATCCGATTGTGACTCAATTTCTTACTTAATCTTTTTAGACTCCCATCATTGGCATTGACCAGCGAGACTTGATTGTTTTAACAACAATCTGCGCAATGCTTCCACTTCTTCTCAGCTCTAAACCATGCATGATATCGCGCAAAATTCTGCTCTTCATACACTCCTCAGCAAGATGCCAGGGGTTGCTTATCAGCTTCTAATGGATCGTGATGGCCGATTGTCATTTCTGTTTATTAGTGAAAGCTGCTATCGACTATTTGGTCTTTCGGCAGAGGCAATCATGGCCGATAGTCACTGTTTGTTGTCGCGCATTCATAGCCGCGATCGCCGGGCTTTTCACCGATCGCTCCAAGCAGCCGCCCGCAATCGATCGTCCTGGTTTTGGCAAGGGCGATTTGAGGGTCATCAACACCAGGAATGTTGGGTTTATGCCACCTCAGAACCGGAGCTATTGGCAGATGGTTCGATTTTGTGGCATGGCACTTTGATGGAGGTGAATTCCTTCAAGCAAGCAGAATCTCGCCTCAAGCGATCGCGCAAAACCGTGCACAAAGATCGAATGCGCTATCGCTATGCCCTGGATAGCACCAGCGAGGCGGTGGCGTTGGTTGATACGGAGGGGCAACCGATTTATCACAACGGGGCTTTTGCGCGGTTGTTCCAGGTGGATGAGCTATCGGCACTGGTGGCGGCGGGGGGCATGGCTAGTCTCTACGCCCAGCCGCAAACTTGGCAGGCGATCTATGACTTGGTGCGATCGGATCGCTCTTGGGTGGGCGAGGTGACCATGAAAAGCACCCGAGGGCAAATGCTGACGATTTTTTTGCGAGTCAGCCCCATCCATGACGCAGATGGTTCCTACATGGGTTGTGTCAGTTTGTTTTCGGATGTGACCCTGAAGCGGCAGGCGGATCAAGAGCGCCGCCAACTGGCCGCGCTGGTGGAAAACAGCCCGAATCTCATTGGCATTACCAGCCTGGATGGCGAAGTTTTATATATGAACGGGGCGGGCTTGGCCCTGGTGGGGTTGCCTAATTTATTGGCGGCCCAAAATCACCAGCTCATGGACTTTTTTGCGGTGGAAGATCGCCCGATCGCGGCTGGACTCATTCACCCGATCGCCCTCAGGGATGGCACTTGGAGCGGGGCTTTTCGGCTGTGGAATCTGCAAGCCCAAAGTTATATTCCTGTTGATTACACCATTTTCGTGATTCGCCATCCCCAAACGAATGATCCTCTCTGTTTGGGGGTCATTGCTCGGGATGCGAGCGATCGAGAAGCGGTGGAAGTGGCCTTGCGGGAATCGGAAATGCGGTTGCGGCAACAGGCCAAAGACCTAGAAGAAACCATTATCGAATTGCGCCACACGCAGGCTCAACTGATCCAACAGGAGAAGATGTCAAGCTTGGGCCAGTTGGTGGCGGGCGTGGCCCATGAGATTAATAACCCCGTGAATTTTATCTATGGCAATTTGGATCATGCCAAACGATATGCCATTGATTTGCTCGATTTAATTTTGCTTTGTCGAGAATATTTTGATTTTGAAGCAATTCAGCCGATCGCTGAGCATCTAGAAGACATTGATTTTGAATATCTCAGTCAGGACTTACCTAAACTATTTACTTCCATGAAAATGGGAGCCGATCGGATTAAAGCCATTATTAAATCCCTGCGCACCTTCTCGCGAATGGATGAATCAGAACTGAAGGAAGTGAATCTGCACGATGACCTCGAAAGCACTCTGACCATTTTGAATCACCGATTGCGAGGTAGCGATAAACATCCCTCCACGCAGGTGATTCGCAACTATGGGCATCTGAGTTTGGTGGAATGTCACCCGGGCCAACTCAATCAGGTATTTATTAATATTTTGGCCAATTCTTTGGATGCCTTGGAAGATCGCTATCAGGTTGAGGGGAAGAGTTTTCAGCCGCAAATTGTGATTTCCACTCGCCCGATTTTGGATAACCATTGGGTACAAATTTCCATTTCGGACAATGGAGCGGGGATTCCAGAAGCCATCCGAGCGCAGCTATTTGACCCGTTTTTCACCACAAAAGCAGTCGGCCGGGGAACGGGGCTGGGATTATCCATTAGCTATCAGGTGGTGACGGAGCGACATCATGGCCGCCTGCTGTGCGAGTCCCAGGAAGGCTTGGGCAGCACTTTCACGATCGAGATTCCCACCCGCCAATCGAGCTACCCCAGCCGGGGCACGGAACGGCGCTCCACGGCGATCGCCCATCGATCGCCCCAAAACGGTTCCGCCACTTCACCGATCGCGGCTTCGCCTTCGGTGATCAGCACCCGCCCGGAGTCCTCGTCGGATTGAGTTCTGGGCTGGGTGCTGATGGGGTGAGGGTTGATCCAGAGGCCGGGTTAGGCCAGGAATCCAGAGGTTAGATAACGGCAATCAGAATCTAGTGGGATTCCGAAGGGCTGAGGGCATAGACATCCGGCGATCGCCCCAAGGCGAACCGGATCGATCGCCCCACGGACTTGCTCGAAAGGGTGATAAACATCATCAACGCCACCAAAGCCAGCCCAGAGGCGATCGCGAACAACACCCGATAGCCCAAGGCATCGGACACGGCCCCCAAACCGGGCCCAGCGATCGCAATGCCCAAATCAAACCCCAGCAACACCAGGGAAAAACTGCGGCCGCGCTCGTGGGCAGGAACCCGATCGGACACTAGGGCCACAATCGAGGGAATCAGCAACCCAGCCCCCAATCCTTCGAGCAAGGCGGCTACGATGAATCCCGCCACGGATTCCGCCTGGGCCAGCAAGCCCATGGACACCACATAACAGACCAAGCTGAGAGTGATGAACGCACCGCGGCCCAGCCGATCGGACTGTTTGCCCGCTAAAAATCGGGCGCTGAAGCTGGCCACGGCGGCGGCGGTGTAGAACAGGCCGGGAATCAGGGCCACGCGGCTCTCCACAATCAAGAGCGGCACAAAGGTGCTGAGCGTACCAAACACCAGCCCGATCGTTAGCATCACCAGGGCTGGAGTCCGCAGAGCGGGCGTGGCCAACTTGGCCCAAAAACGCTCCGCACTGTCGGATGAGCTGGCGGCAGGATCCTCCGCTGGGGGAGCTGTTTCTTGAATAAAGCTCATCCCGATCGTGGCGGCCGTCCCAAAGCTGGCGGCCACAATGAAGGTGGGCCAAAAGCCATAGGCCGTTTGCAAATAGCTGCCCAGGGCCGGGCCGATCGCCACACCCACCGGCTGAGTTAGGGTCATGTAGCCAATTAGCTCCCCTTTTCGCTCCGGAGGAGACAAATCCACCACCAAAGCGCTGTAGCCGGTGGTGAAGGCGGCAATGCTCAGTCCATGGAAAATGCGCACCAACATCAGGAGGGGTACGGAGGTGACCAAGCCGTAGCCGATCGGGGCGATCGCCGCCACCACGGTTCCCAGCAGCAACACCCGCCGCCGGCCTTGGAGATCAGCCAACTGGCCCAACTGCGGGCGCGATAGCAGCAGCCCGATCGCGAAGGCTCCCATCACAAGCCCCACTTGGCTATCGTTGCCGCCCGTTTGACGCACATATAAGGACAGCACCGGCAGTTGCGAAGCCATGCTGCACCAAAACAGGAAGGCCGCCCCCGCTAAAAACAACAAATTCCGCCGACTGTGGGCCGGCAGCGATCGAAACAGCGATAACACGGCAACTTCAGGTGCTTACACGCTGGCGATAGGACTGATCATTGTAGCGAATGTGACAAAAATGCAATGAAGCGCCACTTGGCCCCAGGCCGCGATCGCCCCTTGGCAAAATCTTTTCATGTCAACGTCTTTTCACAGCTTCCCCACAAGCCGATCGGCCTGTGAATTCGGTGTCGCTCAACCACCGCCAAGCCATTACTCAAGCCATTAATGCGGATTAGCTGCGGATTAGCTGCTGCTGATCAACTTGATCAGGTTGATCATTGATCAACTTGATTAACCGTTGACTAGCCCACTTCCTCCCGAATTCGATAAATCGGTCGGCCCTGGGATTCGTGATAGGTGCGCATGGTCAACTCCGACAACAGACCAAAGCAGAAGAATTGAAAACCCGCCAGCAACAACACGGTGGCAATGGTCAACAGGGGGCGATCGCCAATGGCCTGGGCCAAAAAGACTTTGATCGCAATCAGATAGATAAACAGAACTCCCCCGATCGCAATTAGCCCCAACCCCAGGGGGCCAAACACATGCATCGGCCGGGTCAGAAATTTTTTCATGAACCAAATGGTCAGCAAATCCATCACGACCCGGATCGTGCGGCCCAGTCCATATTTACTTTGGCCAAACTGGCGAGCATGGTGACGCACGGGAATTTCTGTGATTCTGGCCCCTTCCATGAAGGCCAAGGCGGGCAAAAATCGGTGTAATTCGCCGTAAAGGTTCATATCGGCCAGTAATTCAGCGCGGTAGGCCTTGAGCGAGCAGCCATAGTCCCGCACACGCACACCCGTGACCCGGCGAATGATGGCGTTGGCAATCCGCGAGGGCAACAGTCGGGTCACGGCCGCATCTTGGCGCTTGACCCGCCAACCGGTCACCAGGTCATAGCCCTCGTTGAGCTTCTCCAGCAGGGCCGGGATGTCTTGGGGGTCGTTTTGTAAGTCTGCATCCAGGGTCACGATCGTGTGGCCCAGAGAGCGATCGAACCCCGCAGCCATGGCCGCGGTTTGACCATAATTACGTCGCAAAATCACCGATCGCAGGTTGGGGCGCTCGATCGCCGCCTGCTTCAGCCAATCGCCGGAGCCATCCCGCGATCCATCATCCACACAAACAATCTCGTAGCGATCGCCCGTTGGTTCCATCGCCGCCGTAATGGCATCCAGCAGATGAGGCAGGCTTTCAATTTCATTGTGGATGGGCACAACGATCGAGATGTCGGGGCGATCATCCAAGGGCAACTCAGACCCAGGAATCGATCGAGCCGGAGAAGAGATCATGGGGGCATCCTTAGGGAATCGGCCTTGCGCCTCAGCGGACGCTTGCAAAAGAATATCGCGATCGCACCCCCCGTGATACCCTAGTCAAGCTCTCTAAAACGCACATCCAGCGTTTCGGGTGTTTTGTTGGTTGCCAAAGAGCCGAAGCCAAGGTCGCAAACCCTGAGCTAGTCAGCCTTTCGCCTTCTGCAAAATCGCTCGCTGGATGGAGGATAAACCCGAATATCAGGAGAAATCGCCAACCATGGCAGTCGTATCCCTTACCCAAATGCTCGATGCGGGTGTTCACTTTGGACACCAGGCTAGCCGCTGGAACCCCAAGATGTCGCCCTACATCTTCGCGGCTCGCAACGGCGTGCATATCATTGACCTGGTGCAAACCGCCCAGTGCATGGAATATGCCTATCAATTTCTGCGCGAAGCCTCCGAGCAAGGCAAGCGCGTGCTGTTTGTGGGCACCAAGCGCCAAGCTGCTGGCATCGTGGCCCAAGAGGCTAGCCGTTGCGGCAGTTTCTATGTGAACCAGCGTTGGTTGGGCGGGATGCTCACCAACTGGACCACGATCAAGAGCCGGGCCGATCGGCTGAAGGAACTGGAGCGCCGCGAAGAAACCGGCGGTCTTGACCTGCTGCCCAAGAAGGAAGCTTCGGTGCTGCGCCGCGAAATGGCCAAGCTGCAAAAGTACCTGAACGGCATTAAGCACATGCGCAAGCTGCCTGACATCGTGGTCATGGTTGACCAACGTCGGGAATACAACGCGGTGCAAGAGTGCGTGAAGCTGGGGATCCCGATCGTGGCGCTGCTGGACACCAACTGCGATCCCGATACGGTGGATGTGCCCATTCCCGCCAACGACGACGCAATTCGATCGATCAAGCTGATCATCGGCAAGCTGGCCGATGCGATCTATGAAGGTCGCCACGGTCAATTGGATAGCGAAGACGAAGCCTTCGACGAAGAGTACGACTACGACGCAGAAGAGTACGAAGAAGAAGAAAGCACCGAAGCCTAAGGTCTGTCTTCAAGACTTGTCCTCGGATCGGCAAAATTCTGATTCTTCCGCTGCGAGATCCGAAGAAGTCAGGCGTTGAAATCACTGGTTGAGTCACTGTCTGGATCGATCGATCAGGTCGCAAGGGTCGGCGCTGGTCGATCGAACCGGATCGAACACCGTCAGATTTTGGCTCACCAGGCTTTGGCTGACCAAGCTTTGGCTCACCAAGCTTTGGCTCACCAAGCTTTGGCTCAATTAACTGTCCTAATTTCTGTCGCTTCTTCGGTTCATTCGTCTCGGTTCAGCTCAGTATATTTTCAGCTCAGTTTATTGGTTGATATCGATCGGGCGAGCCGGGTTAGGGCAAGCTTAACCCCGTCCTGACTCGTCAGGTTTTACAATCAACGGCAAATAACTGCTGCACAGTTCACGACAACGCTTGCAAACGCTTAGGTAACGAGGGCCCCATGGCAGAGATTTCGGCAAAGCTGGTTAAAGACCTGCGCGAACGTACCGGCGCGGGCATGATGGACTGCAAAAAAGCCCTGGCAGAAAACAACGGCGACATCGAAAAGGCCACCGAATGGCTGCGCCAAAAGGGCATCGCCTCCGCTGGCAAGAAAGCGGGCCGCGTTGCCGCTGAAGGGCTGGTTGATGCATACATCCACACCGGCGGTCGGATCGGCGTGCTGGTGGAAGTGAACTGCGAAACGGACTTTGTGGCCAAGCGCGATGAATTCCGGGAGCTGGTGCGCAACATCGCCATGCAAATTGCCGCTTGCCCGAATGTGGAGTTTATTTCGACTTCGGAAATTTCCGAGGACGTGGTGGCTCGTGAGAAGGCGATCGAAATGGGTCGCGAAGACCTGGACGGCAAGCCCGAGCAACTGAAAGAAAAGATTGTTGATGGTCGGATTAAGAAGCGCCTGGAAGAGCTGTGCTTGCTGCCTCAGCCGTTCATCCGCGACCAAAGCAAGACCGTGGAAGAACTGATCAAGGAATCGATCGCGAAGATTGGGGAAAACATCCAAGTTCGTCGTTTCCAGCGCTTTGTGTTGGGTGAAGGCATCGAGAAGCAAGCAAGCAACTTCGCTGAGGAAGTAGCTGCCCAAACCGGCAACAAATAGGACGGCTGGGGCTGGATGGCCCATCCGATTTGTGGGGAAGGCGGTTTTGTCCGGCTTGTCGCCCCAACGGCTGAATTAAACCCGAAGGCATGGCCCGATCGATCGCGCAACCGTCCGAACGATCCGTGGCTGTGCCTTTGGTGCTGTTGGGGCGATCGTTCCTATCTTGGTCTGGTGCAGCCTGGTTTACTGTTCAGCCTGGTTTGGAAGATTGGATTTGTTTGAGCTTGTGCAAATTGCAGCAAATTACAGCAAATTGAGTTTATGTAGCCTGAATTTGCACATTGGAATTTGCACGGATTTGAACTGGTGCAGAGAGAAGAGGCGAAACCACCCGTGACCGACCCGATTCATCGACTGGAGCAAGAATTGGCGGAGCTGAGCGATCGGTCTCGATTGCTGGCGGAGTCCTTATACGAGGCGGATTTGAGCTATTTGCGCACCCTGGGAGCCGCCGCCGGTCAACAGTTAATTTTGGCCAGCTACCGCATCTGTACCCATAAGTATCCTGAGCGGTTTTTGGCCCTGCCTTTCATGGAGCGCCAAAAACTACAGCAGGCCCTGCGACAGGTGGCCCGCGACCTGTCTGAACAGTTGCCACAAAACCTGGGTTTACCCATTCCCAAGCCCGAGCGGAAACAGCGGATTGTGAAGGTGGAGGCGATCGAGCGGCCCAAATCCAGCGGTCGCCGTTCGGCCAACGGAGCAGACAACGAAGACAACGAGGGCCCCAGCACCGCTGAAATGGCGGCGGCCCTAGCGGCAGCTTTTAACTCATTGGTCAATATCGAGTCGATCGAGCTAGAGGGGGATGATGCGGACGACGCTGAAGATCCTGAAGATTCTGAAGATTCTGATGACGAAACGAGCGATCGCCCCCGCAACGCGAACTCATCCAACGCAAACTCATCCTCAGGGCGCGATGACGACGATCTGGCAGCCGACTCAGAGGAAGCAGCCGACTCAGAACCGGAGTCAGATCCCGAACCCCGGCCCCCAGCGATCGACCTGGATGCTGGAATGCCCGAAGTGCTGGCAACGCTGGCAACCCACCCCAGCCGCGTGCTGCAATGGCATCGATCGCGCGAACAGCTCACCAACAACACCCTTCGCTCCCAATCCCATCAGGCCAACGAGCTATTACGCTCGGCCGGTATTCTGCCCCGCAAACTCCCGCCCGCCATGCTGGACATTGCAGCCAAGGGAGACTTCGACGACTTCACCGGCAACTCGCCTAACCTGATTGAGCTGATCATGCAAGGCGAAGACGATGACGACTCCGACAACGACTCCGACGGAGCCACTCGCCTGGTGGCCGTGCATTTGCGCCTCTCGGAAATTCACTTTAGCAACCCCGACCTGAAACCCCAGCGGGCCGCGATTCAACAGGTGCTGGAGCAGCTTGATCAACTCCGCACCCGCTACGAGAAGGTGCAGCATCGCCAAGCGATCGCCTCCGCCGAATCCGCCTGGCGTAGTGCTTGGTTTGAAGACTAGTAGCATGACAGGCTTAATACATTGGGCCAAAGTTGCGGAGCCAGTCGTGGTAACAAGGGGCTTGAACATCTTGCTGCTTAACGATCAGATGGCGGTAACAGCCATGTCATTTAACCCAGCGAATTAAGGCAGCCACGCTACTAGGAAGGACTCGCGTTCGTCAGCCAGCTAAAGATTTGCCTCAGGGATCAGCGCCCGCCAACCCGATCGCGCCTTGATCGCACCTCGATCGCGCCCGATTCCTCGAAAATCCATCACCACACACCCAACGCCTCATCCCAGGTGCTAGGTTATTGGGGATTTCAAACCCCCTAGCGCAACGTTGCCATGAGAATCCTCGTCACCGGAGGCGCGGGCTTCATCGGTTCGCACTTGATCGATCGGCTAATGAACGCCGGTCATGAGGTCATTTGTCTCGACAATTTCTACACCGGCCACAAGCGCAACATCGTTCACTGGCTGGGCCACCCGAACTTTGAACTCGTCCGCCACGATATTACCGAAGCTATTCGGCTGGAAGTGGATCAGGTTTATCACCTGGCCTGTCCTGCCTCTCCGGTGCACTACCAATACAATCCCGTCAAAACCGTTAAAACCAACGCGATCGGGACCATGAATATGCTGGGCTTGGCCAAACGGGTCAAAGCCCGGTTCCTGCTGGCCTCCACCTCCGAAGTCTACGGCGATCCAGAAGTCCATCCCCAAAGCGAAGACTATCGGGGCAACGTCAACCCGATCGGAATCCGCAGTTGCTACGACGAAGGCAAACGGATTGCCGAAACCCTCACCTTTGACTATCACCGCCAGAACAATGTAGACATCCGCGTGGTGCGTATTTTCAACACCTACGGAACTCGGATGTTGGAAAACGATGGGCGCGTGGTCAGCAACTTCATTGTGCAAGCCCTGCGCGGCCAGCCCCTGACCATTTATGGAGACGGCTCCCAAACCCGCAGTTTCTGTTACGTGTCGGATTTGGTGGATGGGTTGATTCGGATGATGAACAACCCCGACCACACTGGCCCCGTTAACCTCGGTAACCCCGGGGAATACACCATTTTGGAGCTAGCCAAAGCCGTCCAAGCCCAGGTGGGTTCCGGCGTGGAAATTGACTATAAGCCCCTGCCCCAGGACGATCCGCGCCGCCGCCGTCCCGACATCACCCGCGCCAAGCTGTGGCTGGGGTGGGAGCCGACAGTGCCCCTGGAAGAAGGACTGCAAAAGACGATCGAGGACTTCCGCCAACGGATTATCGCTGAAGCCTAAGAGGGTGTTGAAGCAGCCAAAGTTGATAACCAGCTTGCCCAATCGATCGACAAAGACAAGTTGTCCGAGCGATCAACAAAGACAAGGGGCTTAAGCCCCTTGTTCCCGCAACTACTAACTAGTACTTGGCGATTGCTGCAAGACGGGTTTCAGACATCCTCCAAGGGGCAAGTTGGAACAGGCAGCGTCTCAAAACCATCCAGAAACCATCCGGGCCAGAAACCATCCGGGCGGTCGCAATCAACCGGACTGATGACAGGCTCTAGGGAATACGGATCTCAGTTTGTCTGCACCATTTGGCCCGGATGCGGCTGAATGGTTGCCGAATGCCCCCACTTGTAAGGACTCCACTTGTACAGAAGGTGAATTTATGCGTGTTTGCGTAATTGGAACAGGCTACGTGGGTTTGGTCACCGGAGTTTGCTTGGCACGCACGGGCCACCATGTCACCTGCGTAGACAACAACGAGGAAAAGGTGAAGCTGATGAAGTCGGGGCAATCCCCGATTTATGAGCCGGGTCTGTCGGAATTGATGCAGGCGGCCATGACGGAGGGGACGATCGAGTTCACCAGCGACCTGGCTTCCGGGGTTGATCAAAGCGACATCCTCTTCATTGCCGTGGGTACGCCGCCCCTCCCCACGGGGGAAAGTGACACGCGCTATGTGGAAGCGGTGGCCCGGGGCATTGGCACCAGCCTGAAGAGTGGCAGCAGCTATAAGGTAATTGTGAATAAGTCCACGGTGCCGATCGGCTCGGGGGACTGGGTGCGCACCATCGTGCTCGATTCCTTTAAGGAAAATTCGCCGGGTCAACCGGAGCCGGCCTTTGCGGTAGTCAGCAATCCGGAATTTTTGCGGGAAGGTTCGGCCATTTACGACACCTTCAACCCCGATCGGATTGTGCTGGGCAGCAATGACCCCAAGGCACTGGGGATGATGAGCGAGTTGTATGACCCGATCGTCCGGCGCGACTTTGCAGAAAACCAAGCCCTGCCTCCGGTGCCGATCGTCACGACGGATTTGGCCTCGGCGGAAATGGTGAAATATGCGGCCAATGCATTTTTGGCCACCAAGATTAGCTTCATCAACGAAGTGGCTAATATCTGCGATCGGGTGGGGGCCGATGTGACCCAAGTGGCCAAGGGCATTGGCTTAGATTCGCGGATTGGCCCGAAATTCTTGAATGCGGGGATTGGCTGGGGCGGTTCCTGTTTCCCGAAAGATGTGTCTGCCCTGGTGCATACGGCCAGTGACTATGGTTACGATGCGGAACTGCTGAAGGCGGCGGTGAACGTGAACCAACGGCAACGGGCGATCGCGATCGAGAAGTTGCAACAGACCCTCAAAATCCTGAAGGGCAAGACGATCGGCCTGTTGGGCCTCACCTTCAAGCCCGACACGGACGACATGCGCGATGCACCGTCCCTGATTTTGATTGAACAGCTCAGTCGCTTGGGCGCGAAGGTGAAGGCCTACGACCCGATCGTTTCCCAAACCGGAATGCGCCACGGCCTCTCCAACGTCTATGTGGAAACCGATCCCGAGCTGCTGGCGGATGGTTGCGATGCGCTGGTGATTGTCACGGAATGGGAACAATTCCGCACCCTGGATTACGCCAAGATGGCCAAAGCCATGCACAATCCCACGGTGGTTGATGGTCGAAACTTCCTCGATCGGGCGGCTTTGGAGGCCGCAGGTTTCCACTACGTAGGCATTGGCCGATAAAGATCACCTTCAGGGGCCCCGGGGGCCCCTGCGATATACTGGCCCACAAGCGGTTTTGGCCGTCCCCGCCTTGGGAGGCTCTCAATTGCTCCCAATCCAACTCCCTAGTTTTGTCCAAAACACCCTCAACACAAGCATGAGGGGGAGAGCAGGCGAGGTTTTTTACTGAGTTCTTGCGCCCGATGGCGCTGTTGCTGTTGCCCTTCAATTCACAGCATTACCGGTTAGCGGGGCACCTCGCGGGGCATCTTGCGGAGCATGGTATCCTCGGCAAACGTCAGGGAATTGTGACCCAAGACAGCCGCGATCCCCATCCTTGGGGCGATCGCGCGGGAGGCAACTGTGGCTGAGATTGCCCAAACCCTCATCCTGGCCGTTTTGGTGGGCATCGGGGCCCAAATTGTGGCGGCCTGGTTGCGGCTGCCCGGCATCGTTTGCCTGCTGGTGTTTGGAATTAGCCTGGGGCGCAGCGGCCTCGGGGCGATCGACCCGCAACAGTTGGGGCCAGCCCTGGAGGCGATCGTTTCCTTGGCAGTGGCCCTCATTTTGTTTGAAGGGGGTCTGGGCCTGGAGTTGCGCGATGTGGGCAAAGTCTCCGGCAGCCTGCGCAACTTGGTGACGATCGGGACGTTGGTTTCCTTTGCGGGCGGCGGCATGGCGGCCCACTGGTTAGCGGAGTTTCCTTGGCCGATCGCCCTGCTCTACTCCTCCCTGGTGGTGGTGACCGGGCCCACGGTCATCGGCCCCCTGCTGAAAAATATTCAAGTCGATCGGCAGGTTTCAGCCCTCCTCGAAAGCGAAGGCGTATTAATTGACCCGATCGGGGCGATCTTGGCCGTCGTCGTCCTCGACATCATCATCGACGGCGGGGGCGACCCCAGCGCCATCCTGGCCGGCATGTTATGGCGCTTGGGATCCGGCAGTTTGATCGGTGGGTTGGGCGGCTGGGCGATCGCTGCCTTCCTGCGGCGGGCCCCCTTCCTCTCCGATGACCTTCGGAATTTAACCGTTTTGGCCGGAGCCTGGGGCCTGTATAGCCTGTCGCAACAAACCGCCAGCGAATCCGGCCTGATGGCAGTGGTCATTGCAGGCATTGTTCTCCGGGCCGCTGAGCTGCCTGAAGCCCGCACCCTACGCCGCTTCAAAGGGCAACTGACCCTGCTGGCCATCTCCGTTCTGTTTGTGCTGTTGGCGGCAGACCTCTCCCTCGCCAGCGTTTTCACCCTTGGTTGGGGCGGCTTGGCCGCCGTTTTGGTGTTGATGTTGGTGGTGCGCCCGCTGAACGTGTGGCTTTGCACCGCCGGTAGCGACTTTAATTGGCGACAAAAACTATTTGCCGGTTGGGTGGCTCCCAAGGGAATTGTTTCCGCGTCCGTGGCCTCCCTGTTCTCGATTTTGTTGACCCAAGGGGGCATTACCGGCGGCGAGTCCATCAAAGCCTTGGTGTTTTTGACGATCGCCACCACGGTCACCGCCCAAGGCCTGACGGCGGGCTGGGTAGCCGATTGGCTGCGGTTAACCTCCACGGAGCGGCGTGGCATCGCGATCGCCGGGGCCACGCCTGTTGGATTGCTGGTGGCACGGCTGTTTGCCGATCGCGGGGAAGCGGTGGCGATCGTGGAAACCGACCCGGAAGCCTGCAAGCAAGCCGAAAGCGCCGGATTCCGCGTGTTTTCCAGCAGCGCCCTCGACACGGCCGTTTTGGAAGCGGCCGGTTTGGAGTCCGTGGGAACGTTCCTCGCGGCCACCAGCAATGGGGAAGTGAATGCGGTTTTGGCCCAACGCGCCGCCGAAGAATTCGCCCCGCCTCGGGTCTTGGCCGCCGTTCCCACCGAAGAGAACAGCAACGGCAATGGCCAAGCCAAACGCAGCAGCAAGGTGCAACCCGCCTTTGCCACCCAACGCAGCCTCAAGGAGTGGAATCAATTGGTGAGCGATCGGGCGGTCAAACTCGGAGAAACGATCATGCGATCGACCGATTTAGACTTGCAACATGCCCATCTCACGGCCCTGATTCGCACCGGAGAATTAATTCCCTTGCTAATTGCTCGGGACGATCGGCTGATGGTGGTTTCTGCCCATGACCCATGGTTAGCGGGCGATCGGCTCATCTATTTACTTCATGATCCCAAGCCGAAGCTCCTGCAAAGTTTGGCCGGATCTCGCAAGCCCGAATTCACGATCGAGCGGCTGCCTTCTGTGGAGGAGTTGCCCCTTGCCAGTGAAGCAATCCAAGAAGCCATTTAACTCGATTGTTAAGACCACCAAGCTTACCGTTTCGCTTAAAGTGACGCATATCAATATTGCCGATTTTGCCAGTGAAGTTGATGCAGATTCGCGATCGCACAGCTACCAGACTAATCCCCAATCAAGGATGCAGGTACTGTGAGGGCAACGACATTGATCGCTATAAATTAAATTTTGATCTCCAAAGCTACCAAATGCGCCCTTATATAGAAATTGCACTTAGCAAATGAACCAATCAATTAGGAGGCTTTGAGATGTTAATTATGCCAGTGACAGAAACTGTTCCTTTAGCCATTGATGCTACGGGTGTCATTCGCGTGGGAGGAACTCGCGTGACATTGGACACAGTAATCTTGGCATTTCTAGAAGGCAATTTAGCTGAGGAGATTCAAGAGCAATATCCTTCGCTTCAGTTGGCTGATATCTATTCTGTGTTGGGATATTATTTGCGACATCGATCGGAAGTTGATGACTATTTGCGATCGCGATCTAATTTGGCGGTAACAGTACAGCAAAGAATTGAAGCAACTGATAGCCCAGTGGGTTTACGCGATCGGCTCCTGGCGCGACAGATGAGTCACTAATTTACTTCTAAAGTATGAAGTTTCTTGCGGACGAAAATTTCAATTGAGGCGATCGTCACCGGGGCGATAGGACAGGATTTCGATGCCGATGGGTTCTTGGGTGTCGCTATCTTTGAACAAGATGATGTCGTCACCGAGGTTGGTGGCGATTTGATTCAGGCGGGGCGCTTGCCAAAAGATAGTGAGCAGTTCCGTTTCAGGTTCGTAAAAGACTCTTATTTGAGCCATAGCATCAGGCAAATTTCGGTGCATGGGAGACGAGTTATAAGGATCGTGATTACTTAATCAGGCTTCCATTTACCCTAGAAGATTACTGACAGAAATTTAGGCAATCTCCTGCCAGCTTTCTTATTACACTATTCAGGCTATTTTTGAGTGCTGGGCACTCCTTGCACATCCGCAATGGGTAAATCAAGGGCAATTGAAATTTGCTGATCAGTTAAGCCCATCGATCTCAATCGCTTTACAGCTTCTAGCTTCGCTATTTTCTGACCACGCTGGAAATCCTGGGACTCATCTTCTTCACCACAGGCGTGAACTGATCCCGCTGTATTGTTATCCCCGATATTAATAATTGAGTTATAAATCATACCTTTCCGCAAGAGAACTGTTTTCAAGTTATTCTTGCTAACTTCCTCTTGAAAAATGTCTGACAGAATTTTCCACAACTCATATCCAGTATCTTTTGCATAGCCTTCCGTGCAGTTGAGGGCTTGAGCAATTTCGCTATACTTCTGCCGCTTGAGCACCCCTTCAATCACACCCAATTGCACATCATCTAGGTGTTGTCCGGTGCGATCCAGAATCAAATCATCCAGAAAGCAAAGCACCTTCTGAATATCCATAAATCTCACTTCTCCATCGCTTCAGCTAAAACCAATCATATCTGACTTTTTTCGTCTCGGCACTTCCAACGCCTTTAAAAAAAGCAAAACACGACTTTTTTCGACTTCCTCCGTCTGTGCAATCTCGATGGGCGCTCTCTATTATCATTTCAGTGACATCCCAATCACAAAGCACTAACTCCATGAACAACCTGCAAGTCGCACTTGATCAGAAGTCTTATCCCTTGATGATGCACCTCAGCATCATTCCGAAGTTGAGTGATCTGGCTGACGAACAGGCAACCTATAACCCAGTCACCCAAACTTCTAACATTTCTGCCATGAGTAGTTCTTACTGCAAACGTAGTGGATCTACAAACAAGGGGCTTCTTGATCTTGCTCCATTGGATTCTGATTCTCAAAAGGATGACTAATTTGTGATTTAGTTCGTCGAATTCTCATCAAACAAAGGCAGCCTGTAGATATCCATCTAAGTAAGATAGGCTGCCTTTGTAAATTATAAATATCAAATTGAAAAGAGAATGATGGATTTTTTAATTGTCACCTCTGAAGAAGACGTTCATGCAGACGCGGTTATTCAAGCTGTAGAAGGCAACAGATTAAATCCGATTCGTCTGAATTCCGAGCATTTTATTCAACAAAGTCAATATGCTTACTCTTGGGATCAAACCGGACAGTTATCTCAAAAACATCTGACTCTTTTGGATTCATTGAGAGAAATTCAAGATCTAGGAGTTATCTGGTGGCGCAAGCCCGGTGATTATCAAGTTTTCCAAAAAGTGCAAGATCCTTGGGCGATACAGTATTGCCAAGAAGAAACGGAGTCATTGATTTTCTCACTGCCAGGTCTTTTCCCAAAAGCACAGTGGGTTAATAATTACTACAACATCCGAATCCCATCCCATCGCATTAACCAGATTCCGGTTGCCAAAGATCTTGGAATTTTGATTCCACCCACGATCGTTACGAACGATTATGAGGCTGCTTGTGACTTCGTGCGATCTCATCAAGATTGCATTGTTAAGCCCATGCGCTATTCCGGTTTTTTGCATCAAGATCAACAATATGGCTGCTATACCCGCTTGATTGATCTCGAACTCCTCCAGGGCTTAAAAGATAGCATCCGGCTTGCACCAGTCTTCATTCAAAAGCGGATTCACAAGAAGGCAGAATACCGAGTCACATTGATCGGTGAAAAGCACTTTGTTTGTCGAATTGGGGCGGAAGCCATCCCAGATCAAGATGTTCAATTGGATTGGCGAGTCACAGAACCAGATAAATTAACTCACTGCCCTGACGAGCTACCTGATGATTACATCCAAAAACTCTATGGAATGCTGAAAGTCTTTGGACTGAATTTTGGGGCATTTGACATCATTCGGGATGACGATGATCAACTCTACTTTATTGAGCTGAATCCCAATGGCCAATGGTATTGGATTGAGCTTTTAACAGGATTGCCGATGGTGCAGGCCATGGTTGAACTGTTGGAGCAACTGGCCGATCGCTACATCAGCCTCTAGCCAACCCTCAGCAAAGCGCAATCTCCAGCCGATTGCCCTAAAAATATTGAGCCTTGGGACAACCATGGCGGTAACCATCATCCCAAGGCCAACAGCAAGCAGCCGCTAGAATCACTCGATCGAGCCGTGACTATTCGGAATATTCGTAAGTGCCGCCATCACAGACAGAAACGCTGGATTGGATCAAAGCTCCCCGACCCACACCATTCCCGGGGCCGAGAACGCCTTTGAAATCGTAGAGACAATCCTCGCGGCCGTCATCGATCGTGATCTCAATGGACTCGCCCGGGTTGAGCACATCAACGCCCAAAATGTCCTCTTCCCAACTACTGCTGCTGGGGGGAGATGCATAGAATTCTTCGAGCACCCGACTGGTGGAATTAATCAGGGTGAAGGTCACCGAATCGTATTCAGCAGCAGCGGGTTGTGCGCCCAGGGCCGAACCTACGAGGGCCACAGCGAACCCTGCCAAGGAGGAGTGCCAAAAAAAGCGATTTTTCGCCATAAAACGTCTGAAGAAGAAGTGGATTGCAGTTCAAGGGATTGCTGGGCCCCGTGATGGTGGCGGCAACCCTATCCATTGCGTCCATTAAGGTAGCCTACTGATCGGGAAGAATCACAGGGGGATCAACAGGTTTCCAAGGCTGGGGCGATCGCCCGTTAACGCTCGTAAACCCCATTAACCAGCCAATCGGAGAGGTCAGTGGGGTTTAGGAACGGGTTGCGCCAGATTGCGCCAGATTGCGCCAGATTACGCGATATTTTGCGAGACTGCGCGAGCGTTTCCGGATTTACTTGCTGGTCATGGTGAATGCACCATCCCACTCGGACTCGGGGGGATTGGTCAAGTAATGCTGACAGCGTTGGAGTTGCAGTTGGGCGGCTTTCTCGTCCTTGTTAATTTCCAACACCATGCCGAATTCGGCCATGGCCCGGGCAAACTGCCGATCGAGATAGAGCCGCCGGCCGCGGCCGTAGTGATCCAGGATATCCAGCTTGGCTTGGGGCACTTCGCGAGCCAGGGGCCCTTCTTTGATGGCGATGATTTCGTACACCGAGACGGGCTTGTTCTTGCCCTTCACTTTGATGTAGTCCAGTTCGCGGGCCCAGAGTCGATCGGGGTTGCACTTGCGATAGGTGTTTTCGCTAATCAAGATGTCGCAGCCATACTGCTTGGTGGCCCCTTCCAGGCGAGACCCCAGGTTCACACCGTCCCCGATCGCGGTGAACTCCATCCGCCGACTGGAACCAATGTTGCCGCTAATCACTTCATCGGAATGCAAACCAATCCCGATGCTGATTTCCTTCTTGCCCTGTTCACGACGCTTCAGGTTGAACTCCACCAACCGATGGCGCATATCCACCGCCGTTTGCACCGCCATCCAAGCATGGTCATCGAGGGGCAACGGTGAGCCAAACACGGCCATGATTGCGTCCCCGATGTATTTATCGAGGGTTCCCTTGTGTTGGAACACCGCATCCACCATGGACTCGAAATATTCGTTGAGCATGGCCACCACCTCTTCGGCGGTCATGCTTTCGGTGATGGTGGTGTAGCTGCGGATGTCGGAGAACAGCACCGATACATCCTTGCGATCGCCCCCCATCTTGGTTTCGCCACTGGCCAGGAGCTGTTCCGCCAACTCTTGGGTCATGTAGCGATACATGGTGCTCTTCAGGCGTTTTTCATCGCTGATGTCTTCCATCACGATCAAGGCCCCGCGCACCTGGGTAGGATCGGCCGCATCGGCGATCGTGTTCAGGGACAGGTTAACGCTATGTTCCTCCTGCTTGGCTTCCGGTTCCGGCTCTGGAACGATCATCGTCGGCTCGTCCCACAGGTCGTCATCAAGGCCGGGGGGCTTGGGAACAGGAGTCGGGGCCGGGGCCGGCGGCGGCGCTTCGATCAGGGTCGAAGGCATTAAGGTTTGGTCGGGGTAATATTGCCGACGGGCTTTTTCCTCGCTGGCGGAGAGGGCCGCTTGCACCCACTGGTTAAACTTGTCGCCCCCTTCCCGATCAGCCTTGGCCTTCAGGCGCACCACATCCGTGACCGAAAGCCCTTCCAGTTCGTCATCGGACTCCAGACCCAGCAGCTTTTTGGCGCTGTCGTTGGCGGCCAGGATTTTGCCGTTTTTGTCGGTGGAAATTACCCCATCGGAGAGCGATCGCAGAATGTCCTTCTGCATTTGCTCCTGCTGTTTGATTTCCGCAAACAATTTGGCATTTTGCAGCGCCACCCCCGCTTGGATGTTGAAGGCTTCCATGAATTCTTGGTCGCTGCTGTCAAAGCTGGCTTTCCAGCATTCAGGGGCAGCGGGCCAATCGGTGGGATCGTAGGCGGGAAATTCACCCTGGCGCTTTTTGTTGATGAGCTGGGTCACGCCGATCAGGTGCCGATCGGCATTGAACACCGGCATACACAACATGCTGCAAGTGCGGTAGCCGCTGCGCTGATCGGTTTGTTTGGAGGTTTCGGAATCGGGGCGATCGTACAGGTCAAAGTCAATTCGCAGGGGCTGACCAGACTGGGCCACTTGGGCGGCGAAGGCCGTGCTGGCCGCATCAATCCGAATTTCCGTGGGCCGACCGTTGATCGGAATTTTGGTCCAAAGCTGATTTTTATTTTCGTCGTAGAGCCAAAGGGTGCTGCGATCGGCCTGCATCAGTTCCTTGGCCTGATCCATCACATTGGCCAGGGTTTCTTCCAAGTCCAAGCTGCTCTTGCTCAGGCCTTCCGTAGCCTTCATCAGCGCATTGGCCGCCCGCTGACGTTTGATGGCCGCGTAGAACGCCCGCGACGATTCCAAAATCAGACGGATGGAGGGAGCAAACTCCCGAAACACCTGTTCATCATGGCTGGTGAAGCCTTCGAGATCGATTTTGTCCGCCAGTCCCGTGCTCGGATCCACGCCGGGCTTGAGTTTGTTGATCAGTTGCACCACAGCCACGAGTTCTTCAAACTCGTTGAGCAGGGGCATTACCAGCATGGTGTAGGTGCGGTAATGGTTTTGCTGATCAAACTTTTTGGCGGCGGCCGATCGGGGATCGTTGTAGAAGTCGTAGGGAATGTTGATGACTTTGCGGGAGGTGGCCACTTCTCCGGCAATCCCGACGGTGGAAGGAATCCGAATTTCGGGCGCGCCCTTGGCCACCTTCGACCACAGTTCCCCCCGCTCTTCGTCTAACAGGTAGATGGTGGTGCGATCGGCGTTGAGCAGCTCCCCAGTTTTCAGGCTGATCGATTCGAGCATTTCCTCCAGAACCGTTTCAAACCCCCCTTGGTTGTCGTTGAGCACGTCCAACATGGAGAGGGTTTGGTTCACGACCCGGAGCTTGTCCTCCACGTCGGTAACCACCTGTTTAAAGGTGTCGCGCTTCAGGGGTGCGAGGAACGCCTTAAACCCGCCTTGGCGCGAGACCACTAACCCACCGCCGCCGCTGCTGGAGGGGCGCGGATTGGCTGGGGGCCGGCTGGCCTCGTGGGTGGCAGCGGTGTTATCCGTCACAACCTCGGTAGCGCGGGAGTCCGTGGCGACGACATCCACGACGGTGGCTTCGAGAATGGTGGCTTGGGCGATCGGTTGCTTAGGCGACGAGGGGGCCATAGATGCTCGGGAGATTATCGCTGCGGGTCAAGGTGCGATCGAAGCAGAATCAGCAGAGAAGTAACTTGAATGGGGTGCAAATAGGGTGCGCGGAGAAATGGGTCAGCGGTGGGTGGAGATTATGGGTGCGAAGAAACCTCAAACAATCACGGAACTGAAACAACTGGCGGGAGCGGCTGATGATCGATCGCCCTACTGGATGAGTCACCAGTGATTAACCGGTCAGCAATTGGTTTTTAAGACCATTGCCCGAACCTGAGAATTGGCGTGGATCGTGGCGTTTCTGAGTCCACGGATCTAGGGCGATCGCTTCAAGGATGAAATCCGAAGCATTGTTTTTACGCCCTAGTGTAGTCTGTTTATTCTATTTTCCTCAGGGGGCAACTTCGGTGGCTTAGGCCCGGGGCCATGAATGAAGCCGTGGTTGTTGGAGTCCGAGAGGCGATCAAACAAAATGGGCGATCCAGCACTGAAAAGCCATTTTGGGATGACGAGTTGATCGCTACTCTGACCATAGAGGGATTCAGAAGTCGAGATTGTCGTTGATTTTACGACGTTTTTCGAGGGAGGCGGCGCGGGGCCCGTGGGGGACGATCGCCCTGTCGTAACCGGGCGGCTCGATCGAGCAGGGAATCGGCAAAGGCATTGGCCGCCGCCAGGGTTTCCGTGGAACCTGCTGGGCCGTCGAGGCCCCCGGCCAATTGGGCCAGCTCCAACCGGCGATGTTCTGATCCCAAAGCACTGAGGCGCACCACGGTTCGGATTCCCTCTGCGTCGTCTTGGTCAGTGATCGATTCGGCCAGCGGGGCGCTAATCGTCACCTTGGCCACACGGAAGTGGTGATCGGCCATGGCCGCCACGATCGGCTGGTGTGTCACGCACAGAACCTGATGATCTTGGCTGAGGTGATGGAGCTTTTGGGCGATCGCCTGGGCCACTCGCCCGGAAACCCCCGCATCAATTTCATCAAAAATCGCCGTTTGTACCTGGCTCACCTGGGAAAAACAAGCTTCAAACGCCAGCAAAAAGCGGCTCATTTCCCCACCGGAAGCCGTTTCGCTCAAGGGTTGCAAGGGTTCTCCGGGGTTAGGGCTGAAGGTGTAGGTAATTCGATCGAACCCGGCCGACGAAGGGGGAACCCGCCCAAACTCCACAGCAAACTGCACCCGCTCCATGGCCAGGGGAACCAATTCCGCCACCAGTTGCGTTTCCAGATCCCGCGCGGCCCGGCGACGCAGTTGATGCAGGCGATCGCACTCGGCTTCGAGGGCTTGATAGGCCGCTTGGTATTGGTGCTCCAAGGCCTCCAGGGATTGCCCCCCGTCCGTCAACTCCCCCACCCACTGCTCCAGCTCATCGCGCCGCGCAATCAGAGCACCCAGGTCGAGGTTATATTTCCGGCAGAGGGCCTTGAGTTGCATGATTCGCCCCTCCACCCACTCCAGCCGATCGGGATCGCTTTCCAGGCTGGCTCCGTAGGCGTTGATTTGCAGCCCCGCCTCCGTGACTTGGGTGAGGGCGCTGGTCACCATCTCCAAAATGGCTTCTACCTGTCGATCGAACCGGGCCGATCGCTCCAATAGGGCTTCCGCCTTGCCCAACAGTTCCGCACAGGAAGCCGCATCGTCGGCCCCGGCATAGAGCAACTCATAGGCCTGGTAGCTCTGTTGTTGCAAATCCACCACATGGGTCAGGCGATCGCGCTCTTGCTCCAGATCAGCCAGTTCCTGCGCTTCCGTGAGGGCCGCCGCCGTCAGTTCCTGCAACTGGAATTGATAGAGATCGAGTTGTTGTTGTCGCTGGGCTTCCTGCTGTCGGCGGCTGCTCAGTTGCAACCACAGTTCCTGGGCCCGGTCATAGGCCTTGGCCACGGCCGATCGCTGCTTCAAAGTCGGTGCGCCGCCAAACTCATCCAGCCAATCCCGCTGGGATTCTGCTTGCAGCAATTGCACCGTTTGCCCCTGGGCGGCAATGGTCACCAACCGATCGCGCAGGATAGCCATGCGGGTTTTGGGGATGGGTTGCCCGTTGCAGCGAAACCGGCTGCGCACCGTGCTGCGGCCGCCTTTGCCCCCATCGCCATTGCCGGGACTGCTGACAATTTCCACACTGCAAACCAGCCGATCGCCCGTCATGGCCCATTGCCTCGCTTCCAGCCAGGCCCGCAGCGATTGATCAATGGCAAAGGTCGCCTCAATTTCTGCCCGATCGCAGCCTGTGCGGATCGCTCGGGCCGTGATGCGCCCGCCCAACACCGCCTCGATCGCATCGAGAATAATCGACTTGCCCGCGCCCGTTTCTCCCGTCAGCACATTCAGCCCGGGCCCAAGGGTCACTTCCAGCGCATCCACCAGCGCAAAGTTTTCAATCCGCAATGACAGCAGCATGGACCGTTGATTAACCCCACTCGCCTAGCGCTCTCCTAGCTTAAGGCGTGTCGCCTACCAGGTCGAAAGGCTTGGCAACTGGGAAAGGCTTTCGACAACCTATGTTGATTCAGCCGACCCAGCGGAATGGACGAGGTAACCGGAACAGAATCGATCGTGACCCGCAACCAACGAAACCAAGATCGCCGTAGGGGTTGGGTCTCCCAACCCTGACCTGAGCGATCGCGACTTTTCAGACCCCCTTTCAGGTATCGATCCAAATCGATCAAATATCGATCAAGAGCGCTGTTTCAAGTAGGTTTCAATGGCTTGCCGAATATCCTGAGAAAACTGCTCCGTTGAAAATAGTTGAGCCTGTTTTTCAAGGGCCGATCGCATTCGACTTTGCAACTCCGAAGAGGACAACAGAGCCACAATTCTAGCCACCGCTTCCTCGTCATTGGCGAACATCAATTCTTTGTTCTGTTCTCCAACAATTTCCACCTGGCCACCTCCCCGATCGCGCACAAAGGGAATGGTTCCCACTTTCACCATTTCTGCGATCGAGATGCCAAAGGGTTCCTTTTTCCAGTGGAGTCCATAGCGGCAACGGGACAGCACATTCACATAATCGGCATAGCTCAAATTTTCGTAAAGGGTCACCCAATCGGCATTTTCATCAATTTTTTGTTGTAAAAACTGCCGATATTTCTGACCATAAACCCCGCCACCGCCACCCGTGAAATAGAGCTTGATCGGAAACCCCTGATCGCGCACCCGCTTCAAAATTTCCAGCACCCGATGCGGTTCCTTGGCTTTGGTCAAGCGCCCACTACAGATAAAAGCTTCCTCGCGATCGGGCCAAGCCACCGTCGGCGCATCCACGGCCACGGGCGGATAAACCACCACCGGTTGGCCACCGTAACGCTCCTGGGCCACCGTGGCCACCATCCGCGAATTAGCGATCGACCAATTGCGCCGCATTCTGGCTTCCGAAAACTGCGAAACCCAATAGAAATTTCGGTTTTCTAGGACACCCACCCAATGGACATATTGCACCCCATCGCACCCCAAATCAATCGCGTTATAGCCAGAAACTGCCAAGTTATATTGCCGACTAAATTTCTTGAAAAATCGGATGCAAAAGTGGCAAAAAAACTTGCGAAAAAACTGACTATTGGCGATTAGAAATTCTACCAAATTCTTGAAGGGAGCCGGGATGCAGTAGCGCACTTTTACCCGATCGGAAAGTTGGGTTCCATAGAGCTGGTTTAACCGATTGAGGTCGATCGGGGTCAGTGTAAATAACGTCAGGTCATAGTCTGCCTGCAACGCATTCAACATCCACAGGGTCACGGCTTCCGCTCCCCCACCCGCAAAAAACGGATAAAAAACCGCGATCGTCGTTGGGGTTTGGGGACGGGGGTGTTGTTCTGAGGTCACGATGAAAAACCAATGAGCGACGAGCGATCGACCCGGCCAACCATCGGGCCCAGGTCGGGAGCCAATCCACAGGGCGATCGGCTGGGGCCATTATCGCCTAGCCTAACTTCCCTCTCTTTGCCCGCCAAGGATTCAGCCAACCGGACAATTCCCCCAAGAGCGCTTGCCCCGATCGCACCTTGAGCATCATCGGCGTGATCGGTCAACATTCCAACAGCAAGCAGGTTTCGGGTTGCATTTATCCGCTGGAATTACAAATCCAAAAGACCAGGGGGGGGCACAATTTCCAGACGCTTGGTTGTTAGATCAACGATCGGGACAATTTCATCCACAAAGGGAATCAAAATCACCTGTTCCGAGTCCGTGAGCTGCACTTGCAACAGATCCTGAGCAGCGGTCGCCAGGCCCACCACTTGCCCGATCGGGGCCTGTTGCACCTGATCAAACACCTCCATCCCCATCAAGTCCATCAGGTGATATTCCCCCGCTTCCAAGGGAGGGCGGCTGTGGGCCGAAACCAGCAACTTGGCTCCCCGGAGGTTTTCAGCACTGGTGCGATCGACCACTTCCGCAAACCGCACCACATACAGGTTTTGCTTATTCAGATATCGACCGCTCAGCAGGCGCACCGGTTGGGGTTCGTCCCGCCCCAGCTTGGCCCCCGGCGGCAACAACCAGCGTTGGCCCGGCTCCATAAATCGTTCTGGAAAATCGGAGTCGGGATAGACCCGAAGTTCCCCCCGCAGACCTTGGGGGGCAACTATTTTACCCACTTCGAGCCAATCATCAGGGGTGCTCATGGATGCAAAGAGGAGGTAGAGGTCAAGGAAGGGGATGAACTATGACTGGTGGTTTGGCCGTCTGAGTGGCCGTCTGAGTGGCTGTTGGGATGACTATGGGCATGGCCATTGGACTGGCCATTACTGTCGATCGGCTGGGCGGGCGGGATCACGGGTTCCAAACCAGCCATCTGCAAAATTTCGGGGATTAAGTCCTCGCGGCGCACCGCCATCATATGGACTCCCTGACAAATTTGGCGGGCCATGGCCACCTGCTCAGCGGCGATCGCCATGCCCTCGCGTAAGGGGTCTTGGGCCCGAGCCAGGCGATCGATCAAATGCTGAGGAATTTCTACGCCGGGGACATTGCGGTTGATAAATTCCGCGTTTTTCGCTGATTTCAGCAAAAAGACCCCCGCCAAAATTGGTTTTCCGCAACCGGCAGCCACCTGGGTCATGAACTGATCCAAGCGATCAAAGTCAGAAATCAATTGACTTTGAAAAAATTGGGCCCCAGCAGCTAACTTGCGCTGAAAACGCCGCTGCACCCCCGACCAACTCTTGCATTGGGGATCCACCGCCGCTCCAACAAAGAGATCAGTGCCGCTATTTTCCAAGGGGCGATCGGTCGCATCTTGCCCTTGGTTGAGCCGCTTCACCGCTTCTAACAGGCGCACCGCTTCCCAATCAAAGACACTGCGGGCTTCGGGAAAGTCACCGGCCTTCACCGGGTCACCCGTGAGGGCTAATACGTTCTGAATCCCCAGGGCATGGGCCCCCATCAAATCCGCTTGGAGGGCAATTCGGTTTCGATCGCGACAGGCCACCTGCCACACGGGTTCAATGCCCCGTTGCAACAGCAAGCTCGCGGCCGCCAACGAAGACATCCGCAACACGGCCCGGCTACCGTCGGTAATGTTCACCGCATGAACCCAAGGCTGCAACTGCTCGGCCATGGCCAACATATGGCTAGCATCACTACCCTTCGGTGGCATGACCTCGGCAGTCACCAGAAAAGTGCCAGCGCTGGCAGCAGTACGAAAACGCGATAACACGGGCATTGACTAACGGCGCAAGAGACAGGGATTGCGCAGGCATAGATCGACATTCTACCCGGAAGTTTTCCCCCCAAAATCTTCCCTTTGGCGAGGGATTGTGCAGGCTAGTCTAATTTTCTGGCCCGATCGCCCGCTGTTCCCCCACCTTGGGCGATCGGCCTTGTGTTGGGGCCGGCCCCTTGGCACAATGAAGCCCGTGGATTGCCCACAGATTCCGGCCATTGCCCCCGCTGCGGAAGCCAGCCTCCTCCTTGGGTATCGAACTCCGAAGCTACGTTTATCTCGATCGCCTGCAACCCCAACATGCGGCCTACATTGGCACAGTGGCGATCGGCTTCTTGCCGCTCCCCGGGGACAGTTCCCTCTGGATTGAAGTATCGCCCGGGATTGAAATCAACCGCATCACCGATGTGGCCCTCAAGGCTACCTCCGTGCGGCCCGGCGTGCAGTTTGTGGAACGGTTATATGGCCTGTTAGAAATTCACTCCAGCCGCCAAGGGGAAACCCTGACAGCGGGCCGGGCTATTTTGCAGGCCCTGGGGGTGCGGGAAAGCGATCGCCTCAAGCCTCGCATCATCTCCAGCCAAATTATCCGCAATATTGATCCACACCAGGCGCAATTAATTAACCGCACCAGCCGAGGCAACATGCTGCTGGCGGGTCAAACCCTCTACGTTTTTGAGGTGGAACCGGCAGCCTACGCGGCCCTGGCCGCCAACGAGGCGGAAAAGGCCGCGTTGATCAATATTCTGCACATCACAGCGGTGGGCAGCTTTGGGCGAATGTACCTCGGTGGCGAAGAGCGAGATATTTTGGCGGCGGTGGCGGCGGTCGAGGATGCGATCACCCATGTTTCTGGACGAGATCGGGATGATGGCAACGATGGCCGCACCCCGATGCTCCTGACGCGAAAGGAGTAGCAATCGATCGTGGCAGACGCAGCGGATCTCATGTATTTGGCCCGATCACCCCGACAGTGGGCCGATTGGCGAGCGCAACAGGGCGATCGGCCCGCCGACTTGCGCGGCGCAGATCTGAGCGGTTGGCGTTTGCCCCGGTGGGACTTGGCCGGGGCCCAACTCCAGCAAGCAATTCTCGATCGCGCTGACTTGCAAGGGGCCAACGGTTCCCATCTGCAAGGCCTCGGTTTACGGGCGATCGGACTACAAGGCTTTGGAATTCAGTTGCGCCACAGCCAAGCCATTGCGGCCAACTTCCGCCAAGCCGACCTGCGCCACGCAGACTTGCGCGATGTGAGTTGGGCCGGCGTGAACCTGGCCGAAGCTGACCTGCGGGGAGCCAACCTCAGTCGCGGACAACTGGCGCGATCAACCTGGACATTCACCCGCGCCCAAGGCGCGATTTTGCAAGGGGCCCTGCTCGATCGTGCCTTGGTCTTGGGGGCCGAATTTGGGCAACTGCAAGGCCACGGTCTCCAGGCCCGAAAATTACGGGGCGATCGCTCCCACTGGGCCGCCGCTCAACTAGCCGAAGCCGACCTGTCCGGAGCCAGCCTCATTGGCGCAGACTTTACCTGGGCGAATCTCAGCGATGCCAACCTGCAAGGGGCCGACTTACGAGGGGCCAATTTGCACGGGGCGAACCTCTGTCGCGCTAACCTACGAGGAGCCTTGCTGACCGATGCCGATTGGAGCCTCAGCATCACCCTAGACACCCTTTGGCCAGAACCCTAGCCTGATCTTGCTCCCACAAAATCTCCGGCTTCTCGGGTCAATTTACTCCAGAGCAAGCATTCTGAGAGCCTCAATCATCGCCTCAATCACCTTGCGTCCCTAATGATCCAATTCAAGGAAAGGGACTAATCACAGCTCCCAACAAAACATCAATTTAGGATTCGTTCCTTTACGGATAGCAACATTTTCCTTTTTACATTGGCATTCACAGAAAGGATTTCTATAAATGGATGAATGGTTGAAGGGATGTTAAACCGTTCATTATTTTTATGACCACTTTCTCTCTCAGTGACTCTGTTCTCGCACCCGCCTCTCTCCCCACCGCTTCTGAATCTTCCCGTTGCAGTTGTCGGGCCTGTCGATCGGCCCGGGGTGGCAGCACCAACGGCAGCTCAGCCCCCACCCGCCCCCTAGCGGCCGGCAGCGGTTCGCCTGTGGTGGATACGATCATTGCCACCACTGACTCAGGCGCTCCTGACAAATGGCCCGTGGGCCCCGGCGGCACCATCACCTACAGCTTCATTTCCCCTGCCACCGCTAGCACCTACAACGCCGATCCGGATGAAACCAACATTCAGGAGGTTGAAGAGTCCGTCAAAAACAACGTGCGGGCCATCTTTCGCCACTACAGCGAAATTATGCCGCTGAATTTTGTGGAAGTGGCGGACTCCGCAGACAGCAAGGTACGGATCGTTTACTCCCAGGGACCAGGGCCAGAGGGCAATGCTTACGCCTACTATCCCAGCAATTCCGAGCGGGGCGGCGCAGTTCACCTCCAGCCCGCAAACAACAGCGACCCGAGCACGGCCTTTACCTCCGGCCCCGGCAGCTATGGCTATTCGACGCTGATCCACGAAATTGGTCACGCCTTGGGTCTGAAGCACCCCGGAAACTACAACGCCACCGCCAACCAGGATCCTGGCCAACCCGCAGAAAACGCAGGTGAAGAACCGTTTCTTGATTCGGCTCGCGACAATATCGTGAACACGGTCATGAGCTACAACGGCGATGCTCAGCAGGACAAGGGATTTGCGGATCCTTCAACGCTGATGGCGTTGGATATTGCCGCTTTGCAGTTCTTGTATGGCACCAATCGCGGTTCACGGGCAGAAAACACCACCTATCGCCTAGATTCCAGTAATCTCCGCACGGTGCAAGCGATTTGGGATGGTGGGGGCAATGACACGGTGGACGCATCGGCCCTCCCGGCAGGCGATTATCTGTTTGATCTGATCGATAACGGCCGCTTGACGGAGCGTTCTGCCTTGGGCGCACGCATTTACAAGGGCAAAAACGAACCGACCGGCCCCGACTACCAAGACATGGGCTACGGCTGGGTCGTTGGGATTGGGGCCAATTTAGAAAACGTGGTTGGCACGGCTGGTACTGATGAAATTTTGGGCAATGCCTTGCCGAATGTTTTGCAGGGGGGCGAGGGCAATGACCAAATTTCCGGACGGATTGGCCCAGATACCCTTGATGGTGGGGCGGGTAATGACCTGCTGCGGGGTGGTTTTGGGTTTGATGTGTTGATGGGTGGCCCTGGTGATGACATCCTTTCGGGCGATCGGGGACGGGATCAACTGACCGGGGGCGATGGAGCCGATATCTTTGTGTTGCGGACGAGCACTCCTGCACCCACGCCGGAAGTGACGGATATTTTGACGGACTTCACCCCAGGGGTCGATCGCATCGGCTTGACGGATGGATTCTCTCCCTCGGCCGTGGCCTATGCGCCCTTTACGCTCAACGGTCAGGCTGGAACCATGATGAGTATTGCGGGCAGCAGCAACGCTTTCTTGGCCTTTGTGCCCGGCGTGGGGGCTGATGCGATCGGGGCGGCCCTGATTGCCTCGCCAGTTCCCTAAGCGCGATCGATCGGGATCATTGGTTCAGGTTTGCAGATGCCTGAGCCGATCGCGGGCCGATCGAGCACGAGAGCTGCCCGCTTTGAAATTTTGCCCGGAATTTAACCCCTAATGTCGGGTCGGATTCGATCGGCTGAAAGGGTTATTTTTCGGGCATAGGGCAGCCGAAATAACAAGACCACAATTTCCAATTAAGGATTGCAAACAACTGGCATCCGTCTTTGGGCGATCGTCGTCTGCTATGTTAAATGCGACAATTCAGCGACGCGTCCCAAGCCTGAGCGGTGCGGGACGTTTTTTTTCAGGCCATTTTCCAAAGTGATTGATTATTCAGGGCGATTGAAATTTGGCCTTCGGGAAAACCCAAAATAATGCCGACCCAAACTATCTTGGGTCGGCCAGGGATAATTTAGACCATTCAGCAGATCAACCTTTAGCCAAACCTGTAACCAAACAGGCAAAGGAGAAAGGTGTTTAACCCATTGGGGGCTGAATCATCGGAAAGATTCAAGAACCCCAAGGTTCGGAGGCCGCAACTAGGCAGCTTTGGCGAAGTTTTCAGCCACAAAATCCCAGTTGATCAGCTTGGTTACGAAATCGCTGATGTAGTCGGGACGGCGATTTTGGTAATCCAAGTAGTAGGCATGTTCCCAAACATCCATGGTCAGGAGGGGAATTTGGCCGGCGGTCATGGGGTTTTCGGCGTTGCCGGTTTTGGTCACCTTGAGCGTGCCGTTATCGAGCACCAACCAAGCCCAACCGCTACCGAATTGGGTAGCCCCAGCGGCTTTGAATTGGGTCACGAATTCATCAAAGCTGCCGAAGTCAGCCACAATTTTGTCCAGCAGTGCGCCGGCCGGTTGGCCGCCACCGTTGGGCTTAATGCAGTTCCAGTAGAAGCTGTGGTTCCAGGCTTGAGCAGCGTTGTTGAAGATGCCAGCTTTGGATGCATCACCAGCAATGGCTTTGATTACGTCTTCGATCGGCTGTGCGTCCAGCTCAGTCCCTTCAACGGCCTTGTTGTAGTTGGTGACGTAGGCGGCGTGGTGCTTGTCGTGGTGGAACTCCAGGGTGTTCTTGCTGATGTAGGGTTCCAGCGCCGTGTAATCGTAGGGCAGGGCAGGAAGTTGGTAAGCCATGATTGCAGTGCTTTCTCTTGGTGCTTCTCTCGGTTCTTGGCGATTGCACGGTTGTTGGCGGCAGACTGGGGCGATCGCACGCCACCGGCCAGCCGATTAAAACAACTTCTGGCGAGCAAAACAGCCGCCCTCTAGGGTATCGCAAAATCTGTGCATCCCGTGCAGGGACAAGTTTGCTGGTTGGTCTTGGTCGATGGGTTAAAACCGTTCACCGGGCTGGGTCTTGGCTGGGCAAGTACCCAGCTCAAATCACCCAGCTCAAATCACCCAGCTCAAATGGTTCAGCCCAGTTGATCGGGTCTTCCCGGCTCTGATCTGCAATTTCTAGATCTGCAATTTCTAGATTTGCGATTTCTAGATTTGCGATTTCTAGATCTGCAATTTCTAGATTTGCGATCTCTAGTCTGCGATGCCAAACACCTGGGGCACAAAGCTGCCATGCAGACCATAAGGAACATGGTGCTTGAGTTTCAAACGAGCCACCAGGGACAGATCCTGAGCGGCCAGGATGATCAGATCGGAGGCGTGGCGCTCGGCGTTGTAGGCCAGCAGCAACACCCAACCATCATCCTCTTGGGTGGCTTGAGGATTGGGAACGAACAGAGGTTCACCGCCAAAAACCCGCGCGCCCAGGTCAAACAGGGCCCGATCGCCCGTTTGCAAATCCAATTTCAACACCGCTTGCAGGGGCGCGTTGCCTTGGGGCGATCGGGCTGCCCCGATGTATAGATAGCGATGTTCATGGCCCACGGCATTGGGGTGCAAACTGGGAAATTCACAGCAGCGGCTTTCGATGCAGTGCGATCGCACCCGATCGGTGGTCAAGTCCATTTCAAATCGCCAAAGTTGCCCTTCCGGCAGGCTGCCAAAATCAACCGATCGAAAGTCTGCGCCCGGTTCCAAGGTTGGGAACGAGTCATAGCAAACGGAATCGATCGTGATTTGTTGACCATCGGGGCTTTCAAAGGCGTTGCCGTGGTGAAACACAAAGCAAGGCGGCACATCCAGCACGCGCACCGCCTGGCTCGGATCCCGAGGAATCAGCAGGGCCCGAGTGGGTTGTTTGGGGTCAAATTCCAGGCATTGCCCCGCCCCTTTGAATCCCAGCATGAAAGGCAGCGGATTGAATTTGACGGGATTTTGGAAAAAGATGCACCAATGGGGAGTGATGGCAAAATCATGCAAAAAGGCAAATCCCGGCACGCTGCGGGTTTGGCGGCTGGCGAGTTTTCCCGCTTCGTCTAATTCATAGATCGTGATGTTGGTGGAAAGGCCGGGCTTCACGGCAAAGTTCACGAAGCGCCGATCGCCCGCCGAGTTGGGACTCATGGCCCAGCGGTTGGCTCCGGTGGCTGTTTCGGCCGCGCCGGGAACCGTACCAGGATCAATGCGGGCATGGGCAGCGAAGGCATCGCCGGGCTTCAGCAGTCCATCGATCGAATCCAGCCCGATCGTCTCCAGGGTTTCCGGATCCAAGCGGTGGGGTTCGGCCGCTTCCCACAGGGCCCAGAGTCGATCGGCCCAATACATCACATGGGTATTGGCAATATTTTTAATCTTCAGATCCAACAAATTCGCCAGCCAACCGCCGGCCTTTTGCGTGCCAAACACGCCGCGATAGAGGATTTTGCCGGCTGCCTGCTCGGCCAAATAGCCCTCGGTGCGCACAAACCGATTGCGAAAATGGGCCCGACCATTTTGGAAGGTAATTTGGCAAATCATCCCATCCCCGTCAAAGGGATGTCCGATCGGCTCGCCGGCCACATCCAGCAGGCCGGGTCCATTGCGAAACAGCGTGCCGGTAAGGTTGTCGGGAATTTTCCCTTCAATGTCATCAATCCAGGTCTCAAACTCTTGGGGTTGAGATTCATAGCCCCGCTGCCAGTCCGCGAGACTATAGAGCGCTGGGTTTGATGAGGTTTTCGTTTCAAGGCTTTGCATGGATCGCGGTCAAGTCGAGTTGGGTGGCGGTTGCAGAAGACCCGATCGGGCGACCAATTTCGGAGCGATCGCGGCCCATGGGTGACCGCAATGCACAATCACAATGGACAATCACGCAGGGTGATCGCTCCAACGCCCAATCCGTAAGGTTTGCTTCTCTAGTCTAATGGTCTGTCTTGCTTGGAACCGCGCAAAACCGGCAATTCTCGAGCAATTAGCCCCTGTTTGTGCAAATCGCGATCAAATTTTGTCTCAGGTTAAAATTAATTTTTAAGGTTTTTCAGATGTTTATTAAAGATTTTTAGGTATTTTTTCGTTTCTCTTGCTTGATCTTTGCCTTGATTTAATTATTTAAATTCAATCATTTTAATTTATTTTGATTTGATTTTTACAAATTTACTTTCATAGATTTTTATGAGTTCTGGTAGTCAAGTTTTAATCATGAATTCAATCAAGTTAGTCAATTTTCAAAAACAATCAAGACAATAATTAAGTTGTTTTATTATTTAGTAAGTGATCTTGATAAGAATCTTCATCAAGATACTCTTCAGAATTTGGTGTTGATCTTTCAGACAGTTATCGTAGGGATTGCAACAGCTACTATCCCTAGGGATCGTTGTGATCGCCCATGATAATTATTCATCTCCACTATTTATTGATTGATCAATTTTTTTTGGAAGTTTCGGAATTTGTCCCAACTTTCCTGATTCTTAGGAATCATTCAGAGAGTAAAGACCACAATTCCTGAACCTAAAAATCAGAGAGCAAAGTGGCTGGACTTCAGGTTTGAGCTTCAAGAAACATCAGCCGCTTTGACCCTGACAGAAAAGGCAATAGCCTCTTCATCAAGCGAGGGTTGCAGGACAGTAGCCCAAACCAGCAATAAATTGCTTGCAGAATTCCTCTATTTCTTCCTTGTCCGGGCGACCATGGGAAATGACGGCCACTTGATGGCGCTCCATCACGGAAATGGGAGATTGACCCAATTCAAGGCTCCAGAGCACAACTTTGAGCTGTGGCGAGGGCAAGTAAGGCGAGCCTAATTCTTGCAAAAAGGCTTGCAAATCGAGATGGGCTTTGGAAATGAGCGGCGAAAACAACTTGAGACGCAAAATCCATCCATCAATCTGATGGAGAACGGTGACAAATTGCAGAGAGGAGCGCCAGGAGGTACTGACATGCTCGATCGCTCGGAGCGTTAGACTGGCGTTGGCGAAGCGGTAGAGGTATTCCATGGCCCGAGCTTGGATTTCCAAGCGATCGATACACTTAATATTCTCTCAAGATTTACGTTTCTTGACTTAAAATCTTAAGCGATTCTTACAAAACGTGACTATTCCCTTTTTATGGGATACATCAACGCCCCAGATCGATCGCTGGACGGCTATCACTACGAGCTACCCAATGATCGAATTGCCCAAAATCCGCGAGAACCCCGCGATCGATCGCGATTGCTGGTGGCCACCTCGCCCCACGAGATTGTTCACCGACAGTTTCGCGATTTGCCGGAATTCTTAAGACCCGGCGATCTGTTGGTGATGAATGATTCTTCTGTGATTCCAGCTCGGCTCCATGGCCACAAGGCCAGCGGAGCGGCGGTGGAAGTGCTGTTGCTAGAAGCGCGATCGCCCGATAGCTGGCTGGCCCTGGTGCGGCCCGGCAAGCGACTGCTGGTGGGAACCCAAATTGAATTTGACCCACCGCCCGGCATGGCACAAACGAATCCGACAACAGCTCCGACAGCAACTCCGACAGCAACTCCGACAGTCGCCAAACTGTCGGCCGAAGTGGTGGCCGTTGACCGGAACACGGGGGGCCGCCTGCTACGGTTCCAGTTACCGCCAGGGGCCAACTCTCTGCTGGAAATTCTGGATGCTTGGGGCGAAATGCCACTGCCGCCCTACATTACCGATTCGGCGGCCCCGCCCGATCGCTACCAAACAGTTTATGCTCGCGATCCCGGTTCGGCGGCGGCTCCCACGGCCGGCTTGCACTTCACCCCAGAATTACTCGATCGCCTGAGTGCCGCTGGTGTGGGACGGGCTTTCGTGACGCTGCATGTGGGCGTGGGAACGTTTCGGCCCGTGGCCAGCCCAGATATTACCGCCCACAAAATGCATGAGGAATGGGCCCTGCTGTCCGAGGAGGTGGCCGAAAAAATTCGGACGACTCGGGCCAATGGCGGCCGAGTGTTTGCGGTGGGCACAACGGCGGTGCGAACCCTAGAGTCCGCAGCACGCCATGGCCAAGTGGAAGCGTTTTGCGGCAAAACGGATCTGTTCATTTATCCCGGCTACCAATGGCGGGTTGTAGACGGCCTGATCACCAATTTCCACTTACCCCGATCGAGCTTGATGATGCTGGTGGGGGCTTTTGTGGGACGGGCCCGTCTCTTGGAGCTATATCAGGCTGCCTTGGATGCGCCAGCGGATCCCTACCCCGATCGCTACCGGTTCTATTCTTTTGGAGACGCAATGCTGCTGCTGCCGGATGCTTGCATTGCCCCCCGTTTCCAGACGGAGGACTAATCAGCGCTAGACTGGTGGCAAGACCAGTCCAGATTCGGCAGCCATCTCCTCATTCCATTCCAATCTCTGCCTGAGCCGGTTTTTTCCAACGCCCTGTCAATTTGCCTGTTTTCCAATTCCTTGTAAACCTAGGGACTCACGGTCAAAATCTCCTCCCAAATCCCCAGGCAAACCGACATCTCAAGCCCAAATCTTCAGGAAAGCTGGTTGCAAATCCGTCAGGATTAACCCCGGTACTCCTTGGAAAGATCCAGAGAATCCAGCGCATAACCTACCGGATCGCCACTGATCGCTACACACCATGCCATCGCTTCTTTTAAATAGCCTGCCTGCAACTGAGAGGAGGGTTTCAACCGCCCGGGCGATCGCCCAACTCAGGGATAGACGGCTGGTACAAAACGTAATAGAATCCAGCTCGACTGTCACCGGTACAGTCATTTTTGGCGAAGCAACTTCAGTTCCTGACCTTGTGGGGGCTTAAAACGTGGGTCTTTTTAATGGCTTCTCCTTGTCTCGGGATATGGGCATCGACCTCGGGACGGCCAATACCTTGGTGTATGTGTCCGGCAAGGGCATCGTGCTCCAAGAGCCGTCCGTCGTGGCGATCGATCAAGACAAGCGAGTCCCCCTAGCGGTTGGCGAAGATGCCAAAAAGATGTTGGGTCGAACGCCCGGCAACGTCATGGCCCTGCGGCCCCTGCGTGACGGGGTAATCGCCGACTTCGACACAGCAGAGTTGATGCTGAAGCACTTCATTCGGCGCGTCAACGAAGGCAAAGCCCTGGTGCCACCCCGGATCGTGATCGGAATTCCGAGCGGCGTAACCGGCGTGGAGCGGCGAGCCGTCATGGAAGCGGCACATCAAGCCGGAGCCAGAGACGTTTATTTGATTGATGAACCGGTCGCAGCGGCGATCGGGGCCGGTCTGCCCGTGGCGGAACCCACCGGCAACATGATCGTAGACATCGGCGGCGGCACAACCGAAGTTGCCGTTCTCAGCTTGCAGGGGACGGTGTTGAGCGAATCCGTGCGCGTGGCGGGCGATGAACTCAGCGAATCCATCACCCAATACATGAAAAAAGTCCACAACCTCGTTATTGGGGAACGGACGGCGGAAGAAGTCAAAATCCAAATTGGCTCTGCTTACCCCAGCAACGAAGATGACGTGGTGTTGGAAGTGCGCGGGCTGCACCTCCTGTCCGGTCTGCCTTGCACCGTTGCCGTTAAACAGGGCGAAGTGCGCGAAAGCATGTCAGAGCCACTGTCGGTGATTGTGGAAGCCGTGAAGCGGACTTTGGAACGAACCCCGCCGGAATTGGCTTCAGACATCATCGATCGGGGAATTATGCTGGCGGGCGGCGGCGCGTTGCTCAAGGGCCTAGACACCCTGATCAGCCATGAAACGGGCATCGTGGTTCACGTGGCTCCCGATCCGCTGAGCTGTGTGGTGTTGGGTACCGGTCGCGTTCTCGAAAACTTCAAACAATTAGAGCGGGTCTTTAGTGGCAGCTCGCGTAATCTCTAAGACCGACTGAAGCAGTTGACCTCCGCTAAGGTGGAGGTGCAGTTCAAGCCTGCGTTGCATAGCTTGCCTCTGCGTTGCATCGTTTGAGTTCGGTTTGCATTCAGCCTGAGCCTGCACTGCCCAGCTTGTGTTGTTCAGCTTGCATTGCTCAGCCTGCACTGCACTGATCTTGGCTGACCCCGATTCACCGTTTCCTTAACCGGTATCGATTGGCCCTTACCAACCACCGTTCGTCATGGCCAATCACGGGTCGCCCATCTTGGTTAGACGGGAATAGCCCGGAATGCATCACCGCAAGTCCTGGAGCCAACCCGCCAACAAACCCCTTAATTTCAGGATTAATCAGCAACTTTCGTGGGCAAGCAAGCCACTCAATTTCTAGAACGGAGCGCTGGTCGTGTATGACGTTCGACGATGGTGGGGGCGCAATTGGCTAAAGGCAGTCCTAGCCGTCGCTGCACTGGGCTTAGCCCTTGGTGTGCGACAGAGCCGGGCCGGTTTTTTGGTGGAAGCCTACCGTGCCTTGACGTTGCCCCTGCACCTGGGAGCACCTTCTCAAAGTGACCTCGCGGATGCCCGAGTCCGTGAACTTCAGCAGCGGCTTGAGGAGGTGGAGAGCCGCAATGCTCAGTTGCAAACCCTGCTGAATTACCGTAAAACCCTGCCCGTTGAGGGCATTGCATCGCCGGTCATTGGCCGCAGTGCCGATCGCTGGTGGCAACAAATTACCTTGGGCCGCGGCACAGCCGATGGCATTCAACAGGGGGCGATCGTCATGGCTCCCGGGGGCGTGGTGGGCCGTGTCACCGCCGTGACTCCCCACACCAGTCGGGTGCTATTGATCAGTGACCCCGGCAGCCGCATTGGCATCTCGGTGACCCGATCGCGCTATATGGGTTACCTTCGGGGCAAGAGCGATCGCACGGCAACGGTGGAATTTTTTGACAAGTTGCCCGATGTGAAACCAGGCGACGCGATCGTCACCTCTGCCTACAGTCAATTCTTCCCAGCGGGCTTGCCGATCGGGCGCATCGTCGCGATCGACACCAAGAAATCTCTCGCTCCGGAAGCGGTGGTGGAGCTATCCGCTCCCCTGAGCACGTTGGAATGGGTGACTGTCTTGCCCCATAACCCAGAACTCTTTCAGCAGTTCCAGGAACCCGCCCCCACAACGCCTAGCGGATCGGAGAACCCCAACACCACGCCCAATTCCGGAACCAACCCAGCGCCCAAACCGACCGCAACGCCCCGCGCATCTGCCAACTAACCCACTCTTGACTAGCCCACCATTGATTCGATCGGCATGGTTGCCGTCTAGGCCTTGAACGGAATCAAGCAAAAACCCCAACTACGCGATATTCTCGATCGCTACCCTGTGCTGGCGCAGGTGGCAATTAACGTTGCCGTTTCGGCCGGCTCATTGTTGCTCTGCACCGCCCTTACGCCGCTTCGGTTACCCGGTCTGGAACTGCTGGGGGTGGGCGTTGACTGGCCCCTAATTTGGGTCGTGAGCTGGAGTGTGGGTCGCCCCTGGTGGGTCGCCATTTTCGGCGGCGTGGTGGCGGGCCTGCTTCAGGATGGGATGACGGAGTTTTGGCCCAGCCATGTTTGGGGGTTAGCCCTGGTGGCCCTGCTGACGGCTCGCATTCACCAACGCGCCACCACCACGGCCTGGGTGATGATTCCCCTAACCACCTTTGTTTTGGTGGCGGTTTCGGAAACCACGATGGCGGCCCAATTTGCCTATCTCTACGGTCGTGATGCGGGCGATGTGTGGGCGCTGCATCAGAAGGTCACGCTCTGTTCTGCGATTCTCAGCAGTTTGTGGTCGCCGGTGGTGTCCTGGCCCTTGGGGCGTTGGTGGCGGATGATGGAATCCTTGGGCAATCGTTGAACTCCAACCTTCTCCTCCAGAATTGCCCCCTCTCTAAGCACCCCCTCTACAATCAATCTTAGAAAGCAATCAACCATAGATCCCGGTCTTGCCCCCACCTGTGTTTATTAGTGTCATCATCCCGACTTATAATCGCTTGCCCATTCTCCAAAAGTGCCTGCTGGCCATGGAGCATCAACGGTGGCATGGCCTCGACCTGATCGAGGGCTATGAAATCGTGGTGGTGGATGATGGCTCGGCGGATGGCACAGTGACTTGGCTGTCGGAGTCTTGCGATCGCCTGCCCCATGTGCGCTTAATTGAGCAGGATCATGGTGGGCCCGCTGCGGCCCGGAACCGGGGCTTGCGGGCGGCCAAGGGAGACACAATCGTCTTCATTGACAGCGATTTGGTGGTGCTGGAGGATTTTTTGCAGTGCCATGCCCAAGCACTGGCGGCGGCTCAGACCCGATCGGGTAGTGATGCCTATTTCACCTACGGGCGGGTGGTGAATACTTGCAATTTTGACGATCCCACCGCCGAACCCTTCAAGATCACGGATCTTTCCCGTGCGTTTTTTGCGACGGGAAATGTGGCAATTGCAAAACATTGGCTCGATCGCGCGGGGGCCTTTGATGAGCGCTTTACCCTCTATGGCTGGGAAGACTTGGAATTGGGGGTGCGGCTGAAGGCTTTGGGCGTGCGCCTCATTCCCTGTCCGGAAGCCGTGGGCTATCACTGGCATCCTCCCTTCAGCCTCGATGAGATTCCGGGACTGATTCGGCGGGAAATGGAACGGGGCCGAATGGGCATTGAGTTTTATCGCAAGCACCCCACCTGGAATGTACGCTTGATGATTCAAATGACCTGGCTGCATGTGGCCCTGTGGGGGTTGCTGTCTTTGGGCGGCCGCTTAAACGAGCGCACGCTTCGCCCCCTGTTGCAGTGGTTGATCGATCGGGGTCGGCCGCAACTGGCCCTGGAGGTGGCTCGGGTCTTTCTGAACTGGTACAACGTGCAGGCGGTTTATCGGGCCCGATCGGGCGTGGAAGTTGCCCCCTAACGCCAGCAATTGCCAGGCAACCAGACCGCTACAGCCAGGAAAATTCGTCCGGAATTCGCCATTTTTTTGGAGTCGGTCTGGATCCGCAAGATCCGCGATCGCCCATATCATAGGAAACGCCCCGTTGAAAACACCCCTTGGGTCAGCTTTCGTCGCGCCATGAGCAACGCCACCCTCCATTCCAAAGTCGCCGTCGGTTTGTCCGGTGGAGTCGATAGTTCAACCACGGCCGTGTTGCTGAAAGAGCAGGGGTTTGAAGTCCTGGGTGTCACCCTTTGGTTGATGCGCGGCAAGGGCCAATGCTGCTCGGAAGGCATGGTGGACGCGGCCCAACTCTGCGAAAAATTGGGCATTACCCACCACGTGGTGGATATTCGCGACACCTTTGAAAGCTACATCATCGATTATTTGGTGGATGGCTACCAAAGCGGCACCACACCGCTGCCCTGTTCCCAATGCAACAAGGCGGTGAAGTTTGGCCCCATGCTGCGCTACGCCCGCGAGGAGTTGGGAGCCGATCGCATTGCCACCGGTCACTATGCCCGCACGGACTACGACCCGGATCAAGGGCGCTATCAGTTGCTGCGGGCGCTCGATCGCAACAAGGATCAATCCTATTTCCTCTACGACCTGGATCAGGATGTGTTGGGCGCGGTGCTTTTTCCCTTGGGGGAATATGACAAGGCCCAAACCCGGGAGTTTGCTCGCAAGTTTGGGCTGCATGTGGCCGACAAGCCCGAAAGCCAAGACCTGTGCCTGATTGAGGCCCATGGTTCCATGCAGGCCTTCCTCGACAAGTACATCACCCCCAAAGCGGGCGAGATTGTGGATCTCGATGGCAAGGTGTTGGGTCAACACGAAGGTATTCATCACTACACGATCGGGCAGCGCAAGGGCATTGGCATCTCAGCGCCGGAGCCGCTCTACGTGGTGGCGCTAGACGCAATGCGAAATCGAGTGGTGGTGGCCACGCGCGATCGAGCCACCCGCCCCAGTTGCACGGTCAGCCGTGTGAATTGGGTGTCGATCGCCCCGCCCCGCACCCCAATTCACGCGGAGGTGCAAATTCGCTATCGATCGCCCGCCGTGCCGGTCACGATCGTGCCCTTAGAGGGGGGCAATCGGGTGAAGCTGGTGTTTGATGAGCCACAATTCAGCGTCACGCCGGGTCAAGCGGCCGTTTGGTATCGGGGTGAAGTGTTGCTGGGCGGCGGGATCATCGATCGCTTCGAGGACACAGCCAGCTCAAGCGCCGGTTAAGCCAGTTTAAAGCTGACTTCAAGCTCAGGCTAACCGCAACCTAAGAGCGGCTGATGGATGTGTTCCAGGATTCCATCTCGCCATTGGTGTCGATCGTCCAAGGCCAGGCGTTAGGATAGCAGGAGTCGCCGTTCCCGATCGAGCCTGATCAGAGCCATGTTGTCCGTGCCGTCTCCCCTTGCCAAAGCCGCGCCCCTGGCCGACTCACGCGACTCCTTCGCCATTACCTTTGCGCCCCTCTCGCTGGACGCGGTATATCGCTTGGCCGATGACCCGGCCAACGGCGCGATCGTGGTGATGAATGGCACTGTGCGCCAAGAAACAGACGGCAAACCCGTGGTGGCCCTGGATTATCAAGCCTACGAACCCATGGCGATCGTCATCTTTCAGCAAATTGCCGCCCAGATTCGCCAGCGCTGGCCCGTGGTGAATCGGGTGGTGATTCACCATCGAATCGGCAAGCTAAAAATTGGCGAAATCAGCGTGCTGGTGGCGATCGGGTCTCCCCATCGATCGGAAGCTTTCGAGGCCTGCCGCTACGCAATCGACCAACTGAAGCACAACGCCCCCATTTGGAAAAAAGAATTTTGGGCCGATGGTTCCAGCAACTGGGTCAGCATCGGCGCTTGCGAACAAACCGGCGACTGTTAGGCCACCGCTAGGCGACCGTGAATCGATCATTGGTCGATCGTTGGTTGATCATTGGTCGGTCTTTTCTGGGCTACCGCAATTGCAGAATTTTGATGGTGACGGCCATGCTTTCTTCATACAGCACCTCCCGTCCCCAACGCTGAAGCTGTTGTGCCATCAGCAATTCTGCCTTTTGGTCGGGCAAAGCCGTCACCTGCTCGGTGCGGGCCGATTGGGCACTGCCCCCCGCCTCCATCCGCATACAGCCCGTCATTTCTGAACAAAGAATCGTGGCACAGTCAGCATTGGGATTGGTGGAAGCCAAACGCAGCCCAATCAAATCCCCCGGAATTTCACCCACATCGGCCGTGGGAATGGCGGCTAATTCTGCTTGGATCGATCGCCCGTCACCGCGTTCAAAATCCACATATACCAAGTCATAGTCACCGCCCGTGGCCCGATAGGCGATCGGCTCCCACCCCAGGCGGCTCGCAAACCACCCGAGGAACATCAACGCTTGAGCCGCGCTGCCTTTTTCGTAATCGATCGAGATTCGATCGACCTCTCCCAGCCACATCCGCCGCTCCGGAGGATCAAACGAAGCCGCCGTCAACTCCTGCCAGAGGGACAACCGGTGCCAATTCAAATCAGCAATGTAGGTTTCCTGATCAATCAGCGACTGAATTTTCAAAAATTCCGCCTCGGGATCGCTGAAGTAAGACGAATCCAAAATCAGGCAATTGGCCGTTTCCGACAGCGCTTGGAACAGGCCCTGCTCAGGATTGGGCGTGGCCTTCCACCAGGCAAACTTCGGCAAATCAGGAATCAACAACGACACCACCAAATCGGAAACCCGCTCCAGGGCCTCCTTGGTTCCGCGCAGCGTGATGTATTCGCAGCAAACCAAATTCCGACTCTTGCTCTTTTGCACGGGGCAATAGGCGGACACTTGGGCAGTTACCCCTTCATCGGGCCCCAGGGTGGGACAAAGGGCAATAATCCGAGAAGGATTTTGCGCCGCGATCGCGTCGCTCACAGTGGCCCCGCGCAAATCTAAATTGGGGGAGCGCGTTTGCCCAAAGCTCACGTGGTCTTCGCGCAAAGCCCGCAGGGTGTCCATGTCCACGCGCCCGGTCGCCCGAAACCCATAGGCCGACTGGGCCAACTTGATGGCATTACGGGTGTCGGGGCCATGCAACCCATCGATCGCCCCCTTATAAAACCCCAGGGAACCCAACAATTGCTGAAACTCCTCCGGCTCATAAACCACCATGCAGAACGTGGCAGCTCTTGTGGCGATCGCCGCATCGCCGGATCCCTGACTCAGCCAAATTTTGTTTAACTCTGCCTCAATTTCCCCGAGCGAAATATCCTTGGGGGTTTGGAGTGTGATGGTTGTGGTCATGGTTTGCCTGCTGAGGGATCTGATTGAAAGATCTGGTTGAGGAATCTGCTTGAGGAATCTGCTTGAGAGCGTTGAACCGTCATTCAACGCCTGATTTCCGAATTGCCGAGTTGCAACACCTGATTTCGGTAACCTCGCGTTCTGCCTAGAGTCGTCGCCAGTGCCGACCATCACGCTCCAGTAATAACTCCGCCTCCACCGGTTCCCAAGTCCCCGCTTCATAGAGCGGAATCGCTTCCGGTCGCGCAGGCGCATCCCACAACTCCAAAACCGGCGTGAGGGCCCGCCAAGAAGCCTCCACTTCGTCATCTCGTGTAAACAGGGACTGATCGCCCAACATACAGTCCATCAGCAGACGACCATAGGCCTCGCCTTGGGATTGGCCAAAGGCACTTTCATAGCGGAAATCCATATCGACCGATCGCGTCTTCAAGGATGCACCCGGCATTTTCACCTCAAAACGCATCGAGATCCCTTCATTCGGCTGAATCCGCATGGCCAACACATTTGGGTTGGTTTGGCGCGCCGCCGACGGAAACATCAACAGCGGCACTTCCTTGAATTGAATGGCCACCTCAGTCACCTTTTTCGGCATCCGTTTGCCCGTGCGCAAATAAAAGGGCACACCTTTCCAGCGCCAGTTATCAATGCATAGCTTGAGGGCCGCATAGGTGGGAGTAGTGGACGTGGGGCTGGCCCCGTCCTCTTCGCGGTAGCCCGGAACCGGCTTGCCACGCATCCAACCACGACTGTATTGGCCCCGAACGGCACAGAGATCCAAATTTTTCAGGTCTGCAAGCCGGGTTGCTTGCAGCACTTTCACCTTTTCGTTACGGATGCTGTCCGCATCAAGGGAGTTGGGCGGCTCCATGGCCGTGAGGCAAAACAGTTGCATTAGGTGGTTTTGCACCATATCCCGCAGGGCCCCGGAAGTTTCGTAGTATCCGGCGCGTCCCTCCAGCCCCACAGTTTCCGCCACAGTGATTTGCACACAGTCCACAAACTGCCGGTTCCAGAGGGGTTCAAAGATGGCGTTGGCAAATCGAAACACCAACAGGTTTTGAACGGTTTCTTTGCCGAGGTAGTGGTCAATCCGATAAACCTGTTTTTCGGAGCAGACGGCCTGCACGACGCGGTTGAGCTGTTGGGCGGTGGCAAAGTCGCGACCAAAGGGTTTTTCGATCACGAGACGTTGCTTGTCGGGATCGGCGAGCATCCCGGCGGCCCCCAGTTGCTGGATAGCTTCCCCAAAAAATTTGGGCGCTACGGACAGGTAAAAGACCCGGTTGCCCCGAGTGCCCCGGAGTTCGTCCAGCTCTCCGAGGAAGGTTTTGAGCGTTTGATAGTCTTCGGGTACGTCAATGTTGGCGGGCCAATAGAACAAGCCTTTGGCGAAGTCTTCCCACAGGTCGTCGCTTTGGGTTCCGCCACCAAATTCTTCGATGCCTTCGCGCAGGTGTTCGCGGAAGAAGTCGTGACTCCATTCCCGGCGGGCAACTCCGACGATGGTAAGTTCGGGGGGCAGTCGCCGCTCTAGTTTCATTTGGTAGAGGGCGGGTACCAGTTTGCGCTGGGTGAGGTCACCGGAGGCCCCAAAGATAATCAGGATTTGGGGTTCGGGGATGCGTTCTTGCTGAAGACCAACGCGCAGGGGATTTTCTTGGAAGGTCAGCATTGGGGAAGTGGGATCTGAAAGGGGCGATCGAGGCTAAAGATCGAGGCTGAATGAGGAAGGGGGTTGGGCAGGGAAATCGATGATCACGGGTAGCGGAGAAAAGGCCGAGGATCGATCGCCCGGATAGGGTGTTTGCGGGCCGTTCGTCTCGATCGTCGGGGGTTAGCCCGATCCCCGCTGTAGCAAAGATTCCACTCGGTTGACTTCTTCGGAACTGCCAATAATCAAGGGCGATCGGGCATGGAGGCGATCGGGAATCAGATCCATGATCGGTTTCTGGCCATCGCTGGCCTGACCACCCGCTTGCTCAATCAAAAAGGCGAGGGGAGCCGCCTCATACAGCAAACGCAGCTTGCCCTGAGGTTTTTGGCGGGTTCCTGGGTAAAGAAACACGCCCCCTTGAAACAGAATGCGGTGCAGGTCGGCCACTAAGGCTCCGCTGTAGCGGGAGGAATAGCCGCCCACCTCTCGAAAGTATTGAATACAGGCTTGGGTGGCTGGCTCCCATTGGCCAAAGTTGCCTTCATTGACGCTGTAGAGTTTGCCGCTGGGGGGAATTTTCAGGTTTTCGTGGCTGAGGATAAATTCTCCAAGGCTGGGATCGAGGGTGAAGGCATGGACTCCGCGCCCGATCGAGTAAACCAGCATGGTGCTGGGGCCATAGAGAATGTAGCCAGCGGCCAGTTGCTTGTGACCCGATTGCAGCAGGTCGGCGGCTTCACCCGTCTCGTCGTTGCCTTCCTGCTGGCGAATGGCGAAGATGGATCCCACATTGAGATCAATGTCAATGTTGGAGGAACCGTCGATCGGGTCATAGAGCAGGGTATAGCGACCGATCGGGCAATTTTCGGGAATGTAATAGGGACGCTCCATTTCCTCGGAAGCCAAGCGACAAACCAAGCCACTTTGCTTAAACACCGAGATAAAAACATCGTTGGCGTAGAGATCCATCTTTTTGACGGCCTCGCCTTGGACGTTGGTGCTGCCCGTGAAGCCCAGCGCATCTTCCATCAAACCCGATCGGCTCAGATGGCGAGCGATGAGCTTGCCCGCCAAGGCAATTCGGTTCATTAGGGCGCTGAGATCTTGGGCATCGGAGCCAAAACTTTGCAGTTGTTGCAGCACATGGCGACCCAGCGTGGTGCAATCTCGATCGAGCGATCGCTCCTGGGTCACGACATAACTGGCGGAATCAACACTGGCAGCATCAGCCATCTCAGAACCTCTCGTGACTGACGACGGAACGACAACGGAACATTGCCCCCGGGGGTCATGCCTTCAGTGTAGGAACCGATTTCCGAAAAGCTGGGGTGTTTTTAGAGAAACTTCATTAGTTCGTCGTAGTTCGTCGTAGTCCTTTGCAGTCCGTCGCAATTGACCGATGAATGGTTCGCTGCGCCCGTTTGTTGGTGTCCTGGCAAGCATTCAACAAACTTTTAATCGTCCAACCAATCGCTCAAGACCCAGCAATATCCAAAAACGAAAGGGGCCAAGTCTCGTAGACTGACCCCTTTTCCAGAAGAGTATTGCTATTTCAGCGGAACCAAAACCTTGGTTCCCCGATCGGGCAATTCTGAACTAGGCAGACTGTTTTCCGCCGCGCTCCATCTTTGAAGACTTAGAACGCGTTGTGGAAAAACGAGCGCCCACCGCCACCACCGGAGCGAGGCTCCTTAGGACGAGCCTTATTGGCACGGATTTGGCGGCCCATCCATTCTGCTCCATCGAGTTCTTTGATGGCGTGCTCTTCGGCCTGGTCGCTTTCAAGATCGATGAAGGCGAAACCGCGAATTCGGTTCACTTCGCGGTCGATCGGCAGGGTGATACGCTTAACAACGCCATACTCCGAGAAAACTTCTTGGAGATCCTGCTCGGTAGCGTCGTAAGAAAGATTGCCAACGTAAATCGTCATTTGAGTCCGGAACGGTAAAACAAGCGCGTGAAGTCTTCAGTTCAATTTGTCTCATGAGAACTTGGGTTAGCGGACTGGGACACAGTTCCACAAACTAAATTCCCACGCGGTGCTAGGCCCCAAGTCTATTGAGATTGTGCCCGATCGCGATCGCGCTCAAAACAAAAGGAGCTGAAAGAACATCACCATGATAGCGCCCTAAAGGGGTACTACTGGCGTAAACTTGGGAGTTTATTTTGCAATCCGGGGTAAGTCAGGGGTTGGCAGCGGGTAAATGGCTTGGATTTGGGGGCAAATTGCCCCTTCGCGATCGTTACCAATCGTTGACGACCCTTCACCCCCAATTGTCCGGATCCTCGGTGGCCGTGGGCGATCGCCCCGTTGCTTCCCGCCCGGCCCTCAGCCTCGATCCTCCGGGGATCTCTATCTATCTATATAAAGATCCCCGATGGATAAGGATCCCCAATAGCCCAGGAACCCTCAGCGGGATTCCACCCATTTAGCCTTGGGCTTTGGCTTCTCAGGTGCAGACGTTGACGACGGGTTCAGGAATGCGCTGACTCAAATTCACTGACTCAAATTCACTGACTCAAATTCACTGACTCAAATTCACTGACTCAAATTCGCTGACTTGAAACCATTTACTCGATCGAGATTGACTGAGGGCCACCGCTGGGGCTGCTGGGTGCAGACTCCGTGGAGCCATTGGGGCGATCGCTCCCCAACTGTTGCTCCAACCAGCTCTTAATCGGATCCTGATTCAGATCCAGGCGCAACAGGCCGGAAGCCAGTCCACCCAAGAAGCTCACGGGCTGTTTGAGGCCTTCTTCAACAAGGGGTTTGAGTTCTTCTAGGAACATAGGGCCGGACACACCGTTTACAAATTGCAAGAATTGCTGTCCAGTGTATCAAGAGGTTTTCGGTTGATGGGTAGTGGGAATCAAGAGTCGATCGCCCCAAGCAACTCCAGCACGGGCAGCCGCCTCATCACCTCCCTGGTTGCGCCAGCGGTCAAACTCTGGCTGCGATCCCAGGTGGAAGCCGCTACTGAAATCACCGTGCGGCTGGATGGACGCGATCGAGAAATTCTCGCGGGCCGCCTGCCCCAAGCCCAGATCAACGCCGAATCCGTGATCTATCAGGGCTTGCACCTAAGCCATCTCAACCTGCAAGCCACCGATATTGCCGTCAATTTGGGGCAAGTGCTGCGCGGCAAGCCCCTAAAGCTACTGCAGCCCATTCCTGTCAGTGCGGAATTAAAACTTTTTGCCCCCGACTTGGCAGCCTCTTTGGCGGCTCCCCTGCTGGCCCCGGCGTTGGCGGACTTCCTGGCTCCGCTGTTGGCCCTTTGGGGGCGACCCGTCACCTTCGAGCAACCCCAAGCCACCCTATCCGGGGGGCAATTAATTTTGTCAGGGGCGATCGAGCAGCAACCGGTGCAACTCTGCCTGGGGTTGGAATTGGTTGACCCCCAAACCTTGCAACTCTGCAATCCCCAGTGGCTGAACCAGGCAGGTGAGCCGATCGCCCAAGGATCCTCCGTGCGCCTACCCTTAGGCGAAGACGTGGCCATCAACAGCTTGTCGATCGAACCGGAAGGACTCCAATGCACCGGTACTTTGCTAGTGCGCCCCTGATCGGTCTATTTATACAAGTCGTCTAGATAGATAGATCCAGTTAGCCAGGCCCAATAGCAACTTCGACTCGATCCAGTTGGTCAAACAGGGAGGTAGACCCCATCCAGCGGATCTAGCTGCATCGGAATTTAGTGAATCACCAAAGCCGCATCACTGACCAAGCAAAGCCCCCCAACTCGCTTCAAAATCGGGCGAATTAGCTTCACCAACTGATCCAATTGGGTCACATCCTGGCAAGTGGTCAAAATATAGCAATTGCCAAATTCCCGGCCTAAATCATTGCTGAACTCTCCCCGATCACCCTTTCCCGAAGCATCACGAATTACCGTATAACCCGGAAATTTCAGGCCATCCAGCATTTCCAAAATTTCCTCTAGCTCCAAAGAGCTAACAATAATTTCCACACGTTTTGTTAATTGCATATCAACCTACTCGCAAACAAGCCAATCCATGAACTCCAAAAACACCCCTACAGACCCAGAATTTTTTCCAGTTCTAAATACAGCGGAATTCCCACAATAATGTTGAATGGGAACGTCAAAGCCAGCGCCATCGAAACATATAAACTCGGATTTGCTTCCGGAACCGTCATCCGCATTGCTGCCGGAACTGCAATATAAGAAGCACTGGCGCAAAGCACCGCAAACAATAGCCCATTGCCTTCACCGATACCCAGCAGCTTGGCAATCACAATCCCCAACACCGCATTCAGCAGCGGCACAATCACCGAAAAGCCAATTAAAAATAATCCTGTTTTTTTCAGATCTCGAATTCGTTTGGCGGCAATGATGCCCATATCCATCAGGAAAAACGTCAGCACACCATAGAAGATGCCCTGCGTAAAGGGTTCTAGTTTGTGCCAACCGCTGGGGCCGCTCAGCATTCCAATAATCACGCTGCCCACCAGCAGCAGCACAGAGCTATTCAAAAAGGCTTCTCGCAGCACTTCACCCCAAGCAAAGGGATGATCGGGATCGTCCTTATCATCTTTGGCATCAAAAATTCGCACCAAAATTAGGCCGATGATAATGGCGGGTGATTCCATTAATGCCAAAGCTGCCACCATGTAGCCGCCATAGCTAATGTGCAGTTGATCCAAAAAAGAACTAGCCGTAATAAAAGTCACGGCGCTGATGGAACCGTAGGTGGCCGCAATGGCAGCCGCGTTTGGTGGATCCAGGCGAATTCTTAAGATAAAAAATGTGTAAATTGGAACCAAAGAAGCCATCGCGATCGAAGCGAGCAGCGTGCCAGCCACCTGCTGAGTAATACCGCTTTCTAGTAGCTCATAGCCCCCTTTAAACCCGATCGCCACCAATAGATAGAGCGAAAATAGCTTGGGCAGTGGTGCAGGAATTTCCAAATCTGATTTACAGAAAACGGCCAACATTCCCAAGAAAAAGAACAAAATGGGAGGATTGAGAATATTGGAAAGAATCAGTCCACTATCCATCGGCTATCCAGGGCAAAAACTAGAAAGGGATAAATTCCAACCTAGCCCAGGTTTAGGGTTAGGTAAACCTCTGAAACTAATTAAGATTATTCTTCATAATTATTCACTATTATTCGCTTTCACTGATGAAGACTCTCCGCCACAGGTGTCACGGTTCCCCTTGCTTGCGACAGGATCAAGGCTGGATGATTATGAGAAATTGTTTAGAAATTGTTGGTTGTAGTGGGTTCTATGCCTCAAATTGCGCCCTACGGGACTTGGAAATCGCCGATTACTTCCGAAGCGATCGTGGCGGGAACGATCGGGCTGGGCGGTGGCCGTGCGGAAGGCGAAACGTTGTATTGGAGTGAATCGCGGCCGGCTGAGGGCGGACGTGTGGCGATTGTGGCCCGATCGCCCGAGGGCCAAACCCAAGATGTGATTGCGGCTCCTTGGAACGCTCGCAGTCGGGTGCATGAGTATGGTGGCGGCGCTTGGACAGTCGATCGGGGCTGGATTTATTTTGTGAACTTTGCCGATCAGCGACTGTATCGCACCCGGCCGGGCCAGGAGCCGATCGCCCTCACGCCTGAACAACCCTGGCGCTATGCGGATTTTGTGGTGGATGCCCAGCGCGATCGGGTGATTGGCATCCGCGAAGATCACAGCCAGCCCGATCAGGAGCCAGTGAACGAGTTAGTGGCGATCGCCCTGGATGGATCGCAACAGGTGAGCCTATTGGCAACGGGTTGGGACTTTTACGCCTCGCCGGCCCTCAGTCCCGATGGGTCGCAGTTGGCTTGGTTAACTTGGAACCATCCCAATTTGCCTTGGGACAGCACCACTCTGTGGGTGGCGGAGATTGCCGATGATGGCTCCCTGCAAAATTCCCAGATCGTGGCCGGCGGGGCCGAAGAATCCGTGTTTCAGCCCAGTTGGTCGCCCGACGGCCAATTGTATTTTGTGAGCGATCGCTCCGGTTGGTGGAATTTATATCGCCAGGAATCGGACGGCCAGGCGCGGCATCTTTGCCCCATGGAGGCAGAATTTGGCTTGCCTCAGTGGGTTTTTGGGATGACCACCTATGGGTTTGTGGATGCGGAAACCCTTGTTTGTGCCTATACCCAAAATGGTCTGTGGCAATTGGCAAAATTAGCTCTTGCCGATGAAAAACTAACGGTCATTAACCAGCCCTATACTTCAATTTCTGATCCCTTTGTGGCACAGGATTTTGTCATTTTTGGGGGTGGTTCGGCCGTTAAATCAGGAGCGATCGTGCGACTGGATTTGGCAACGGAAACGATCGAGGTTTTAAAAACCAGCAGCACTTTAGAAATTGATTCGGGCTATTTGTCGGAACCGCAATCAATCGCATTTCCCACCACGGGCGATCGAGAAGCCTATGCCCTCTTGTATTTGCCGAGAAATCGTGATTTCCAAGCACCGGAAGGCGAAAAGCCGCCGTTGAAAGTCAAGATTCACGGCGGCCCCACGTCCCAAACTTCCAGTAGTTTGAATTTGTCGATTCAATATTGGACGAGTCGCGGCTTTGCAGTGTTGGATGTGAACTATGGCGGCAGCACGGGCTATGGCCGCGCTTACCATTGCCGGTTGGATGGCCAATGGGGGCTGGTGGATGTGGATGATTGCGTGAATGGTGCGCAATATTTGGTCGATCGGGGATTGGTGGACGGTGATCGCTTGACCATTGCCGGGGGCAGCGCCGGGGGCTACACAACCCTGGCCGCGTTGGCTTTTCGCGACCAGTTCAAGGCCGGAGCCAGCTACTACGGCGTGAGCGATTTGGAAGCCCTGGCCCGCGATACCCACAAGTTCGAGGCCCGCTACCTCGATCGACTGATTGGCCCCTACCCGGAGCGCCAGGATATCTACATTGATCGATCGCCCATTCATCACATCGATCGGCTCAATTGCCCCGTGGCCTTTTTCCAGGGACTTGAAGATAAAATTGTGCCGCCTAACCAAGCAGAAATGATGGTGAATGCGCTTCAGGAAAAGGGAATTCCGGTGGCCTACGTGCCCTTTGAAGGGGAGCAGCACGGATTCCGCAAGGCAGAAAATATCCGTCGCGCTCTGGACGGAGAATTCTATTTTTATGCCAAGGTTTTTGGCTTTGAACCGGCGGAGGCGATCGACCCGATCGAAATTGCTAATTTGGGTGACTCGATGGGTGACTAAGCTTCCCAATCAGACAAAAATCGGGGACTGTTGCCATGTCCTAAATGTAAGCGGAAATCGCTAGTAATCGATTCTCCAATCGTCTTAACAAGGGGCTTAAGCCCCTTGTCTCTTGGGTCTCTTGTTCCTCGTGATCTCGAAACACCAGCATCAAGGTTTTAGGCAATCTAGCAACAATTCCTCAAGCATTTTGGATAGCCTAAAGAACTCCAGTCAAAGGATCAGAGTGCTTTTCGGTTAGCCAAAGGGCGATCGCCCCAATGGCGGTTATTAACCCCACAGAAAAATGGGTGCGCTAGCATGGGCAAAAACATCCTATGTTGCACCCAATTTCGTTGGCGCGATCGAAAACAGCCGATCGCATCACGGCCGCCGACTGGCTCGCTTACTTCCAACAAAATCACAGCCAATTGTTGCCGATTAATTGGCAGCAAACTGGGGGCTTCACCCCCCAAGAACAAAAACGGTTTCGCCAATCGATCGCAATTTTCCAGTTGGGGGAAAGTTCCGAGGGCCATCGGTTGATGCGAACGGTGCGGGCTTGGGTTGACCAAGGAGCGGATCCCGTTTGGGTGGATGTGTTCAAGTGGTTTGTGCGAGAAGAACAGCGCCACGCGGCGGACTTGGGGCGACTGCTCGATCGCGAACAGCTTCCCCGCCTGCGACACCACTGGGCCGACGCGGCTTTTCGGTGGCTGCGGGGGGGCATGAATTGGGAATTGGCGCTGGCAATGTTGTTAACGGCGGAGGTGATGGGGTTGTTGTATGCCCGGGCATTGCAGGGGGCCACAGCCCACCTGATCGCCCAAGCGGTTGCATGGCAAATTGAGTGGGACGAAAGTCAACATTTGCAAATGCAAGGTCAGTTATTGACCCAATTGCGCCAGGGTCGATCGCCCCTGCATCAAAGGTTGACCCATATGGCCCATCGTTGGTTTTTGACCCTGACCCTAGGAGCCGTGTGGTTAGATCATCGGCCGGTGTTTCGGGCAGCGGGCTGGACGTTTCGGTCTTTTGCCCAAGCGGCCAGGGCCGAACTCAACCAGGCGATCGACCCGAGGCCCTTGGCAATGCCGCGCCCCATCGTTCACCCCCTCTCTCGACAACAACGCTCCAGATCCCAAGATGATTAGACTAGCTATTTCCATTGGCGACCCGGCGGGCATTGGGCCGGAAGTCGTGCTGAAGGCGCTGGCGGATCCGGCGGTGGCGGCTTTGCGGCCGGTGCTGGTGGGCAGCCGATCGATTCTCAGCCGCACCTATGCGCAACTTCAGCCGCGCAGTTCCCAGCCGATCGCTGATCCGGCCAAATTGAGGATTCTGGATATTCCGATCGACCCGCTGTTAGAGCGATCGATTCATTGGGGGGTTGAAAATGCGGCCGCCGGAGCTGCCAGCTTCACTTGGCTCGATGCGGCCTTGGCGGCCACGGCGGCCGGCCGGTTTGCGGGAGTGGTCACCGCACCGATCAGCAAAGCCGCCTGGCATTCAGCGGGCCACGCCTTCCCTGGACAAACGGAGGTTTGTGCCGAACGGGCCGGGGTCGATCGGTTTGGGATGGCCTTTGTGGGTCGATCGCCCCAAACCGGTTGGAAACTTTGCGCCCTCCTGGCCACCACTCACATTCCCCTGCATCAGGTTCCTGTGGTGCTCACGGCAGAACTGCTCGATCGCAAGCTGGATTTGCTGGTCACCATGCTCGATCGAGACTTGGGGATCACGCATCCCACCATCGCGATCGCCGGCTTGAATCCCCACAGCGGCGAAGGGGGACAACTAGGCACTGAGGAGCGCGATTGGCTGATTCCCTGGTTGGCCCAAGCACGCAATCGCTACCCCAACGCCACCCTGCGCGGCCCCATTCCCCCAGACACCATGTGGGTGACAGCGGGCCAAGCTTGGTTTGGGCCTACCCTTCCAGCCGGGTTGCCCGATGCCTACTTAGCGCTTTATCACGACCAAGGATTGATTCCCGTGAAGCTGATGGCCTTCGATCGCGCCGTCAACACCACAATCGGCCTGCCCTTTGTGCGCACCTCCCCCGACCACGGCACGGCCTTTGACATTGCTGGCCAAGGGATCGCCAACCCTGCCAGCATGATTGAAGCGATTCATTGGGCGATCGAACTCACGGAAACCCGCAACCAATGGCGCGATCGGGTCGTGGCCGCTGCCCACCGGGAATGACCCCGGCTGTTGAACTTGGCTGAAATTGGAACTTAGGCTTTGGCCTGTGCGTAATAGTCGCGTGTGCCCTTCACCTCGATCGCTGCCCGCAGGCGATCGAGCGCATGGACATAGGCCGCCGTTCGCAGGGACAAATCCAGCGATTGGGCGAGCTGCCAAATCCGCTCCGTTTCGCGGGTCATCCGTTCCGCCAACCGCTGTTCCACCTCCGCCGCCGACCAATACAAACCGCTCCGATTTTGCACCCATTCAAAGTAGCTAACGGTCACGCCGCCTGCATTGGTCAAAATGTCCGGCAAGACATAAATTCCCTTTTGATTCAGGAGGCGATCGGCTTCAAAGGTAATCGGCCCGTTCGCCACTTCAAAGATCAGTTTGGCCTGAATTTGATCGGCGTTTTCCGGTGTAATTTGATTTTCCAGCGCCGCCGGAATTAACACATCAACGGGCAGTTCCAAGAGTGCTTCATTGGTAATCAATTGATGATCTGCCATGTTGCAAACCGTGCCATGGCAGTAAAGGGCCTCCATACCGCGTCCCGCTTCCTTGTTTTGGCGAATGGCAGGAATATCTAACCCCGCCGGAGCATAGATTCCGCCTTTGGAATCGCTGACCGCCACCACTCGGTAGCCCGCACGATAGATTTGTTCCGCCAAAAAGCTGCCCGCATTGCCAAACCCTTGAATCGCAACGGTGGTTTCGGCCGGTGGGCGATCGAACTTGGGCAAAATGGTTTGCATCACAAAAAAAGCTCCCATGGCCGTGGCCGTTTCTCGGCCCGCACTGCCACCCAGGGCGATCGGCTTGCCCGTCACCACCGCCGGACAGGACTTGCGCTGAATGATGTTGTAGCGATCCATCATCCAACCCATAATCGTGGCGTTGGTGTAAACATCGGGGGCCAAAATATCCACATCAGGCCCAATAAAATCCGCGATTGCATCAATATAGCCGCGCGTTAAACGCTCCAACTCCAATCGCGAAAGCTGCTTAGGATTAACCGTAATTCCACCCTTGCCACCGCCAAAGGGTAAATCCAACACTGCACATTTAAAGGTCATCCAAAATGCTAAGGACGTGACCTCATCCAAGGACACTTGAGGATGATAGCGAACCCCACCTTTTGCAGGGCCGCGCGTATCGTCATAGCGAACTCGATAGCCCTGAAAAACCTGTAACGATCCATCATCCATCCGCACGGGAATTGAAACTTGCAGACTGGCTTTTGGATGCTTTAAATGTTCGATCGCATCTTCCGAAATGGCGATATGCTTCAGGGCCAAATCGAGATTTTGGCGCGCACCCACAAACAGCGATTGGCTTTCCATGCTTCGGGTCGTTCCTTGAAGGTAGTTGGAGCAACCTTCCTGTTTAAATTGTAGTCTTTGTTACGGTTTGCCCGCTAGCCACAAGGTTCCAGCAAAAAACAGGCAGGAACCAGGCAGGGATCAAGTCAAGCTCAAGTAAAGGTCACGTGGGAATCGAGCCAAATTCTGAAAACCAGGGCGATCGCTCGGTGGCCGGGATCATCCTCTGGCAACCCAAAACCGAACAGGGCCCGTGGTCAGATCCCAAACGCCAGGATTAAGATGGGCCTGATGTGCGGAGGATGGCTCGATCGCGCCCCAATTGCTCCCCAATTGCGCCACCCGATCGCGATTGTCCTGAGTGCAAGGGCGGCCAAGAGCCGTTCGATCGAACCTAATCGTAGTCTCATCCTCTCCACAGCATCCTCCTAGAATGCCCTTGACCATGGAATGGAATCTCGAAACAACTTGGATCTTTGCGGTGGGTTTGCTGGAGTGGCAAGACTCAGAAGCCTTCGCCCCTTTTCCGGATGCTGTTCCCAATCGATCGGACGCGCAGTTAGTGGAATTTTTCCGCAACCAAGGTGTGCCTAAATCCCAAATTATTTATCTTCAGGATCGTCAAGCCACCCTCTCCGCCATTCAATCTCAACTGCCGAATTTTTTGGCCAGCACCGATGAAAATGCCCTCTTAATGCTCTACTTTGCTGGTCATGGCGGCTGGGATTCCGAATCGGGAGAACATTATTTTTACAACTATGATGCCGATGCGGAAGATACGGAAACCTATTGGAAAGTGTCCAGCATTTTTGATGATATTGAAGAAAACTTCAATGGTTCCCATGTCCTGCTGATGGCGGACTGTTGCTTCTCTGGGGGACTGATTGATGAAGCCAAACGGCGGGAAAGCGAAATTGCTTACGCTTGTGTGACCTCTGCCTATGCCCACAACACTTCAACGGGCGCTTGGACTTTTACGGCTTCTTTGCTGAAGGGATTACAAGGAGATCCCACGGTTGATTTGGATGAAGATCGGGTGATTACGCTCTATGATTTTGCCCGCTACACGGAATTGGAAGTGGCGTTCATTGAAGATCAAAAATCAATGTTTTTCACAACCAACGATTTCGATCCCCAAATGCAACTGTCACGAGTTACCGATCAATTCGATCCCCAATTGGGTCGCCGGGTGGAGGTGGAATATGAGGAGGATTGGTATCGGGCAAAAATTGTGGAGGTAAGCGATTCAGACGGCGATCCGCAATACCGAGTGCAATACGTGGTGGATCAGTCAGAAGAGTGGGTCACGCCCGATCGCATCCGTCCCTATGAACCGGTGATGTATGACCTGGGAGCGGCGGTGGAGGTGCAGGATGAGGCGGGCGATTGGTATCCCGCAACGATCAAAAAGGCTTGGTATGGCCTGCACCACATCAGCTATGACGATTACGACGAAACTTGGGATGAGTGGGTGGGGCCCGATCGCCTGCGAGAACCGGAATAGGTCAGCGGGGGCGCATGGTTGCATCGAGCCAAATTGGGAATCGATCGCCCAAAAAATCGGGGTAGGTTTGCATCTACCCCGACTCGCTTTTGAACATTAGTTGGACATTAGTTGGGTATTAGTTGGACATTGGTTTGGGCATTAATTTGAACAGGGAAATGGTTGAATTGCGATTGAATTCCGACAACCGCAAACTCAGCAATGGATCAAAATTTCCCAAACACCTATTTCCAAGACACCTTCAGGCTGGCCGGTTGTCCAGGATTACCCACCAGCACCGGGCCGCGCCCATTGGCCGCCAAGTGCCGCAGGATCCAATAGATTGTTTCCACCTGCTCGATCGCCCCCACCTGCGTTGCCAACTCCGCAATCAACAGGGGTTCTCCCGCATCTTGCAAGACCGACACCAGCCGCTTTTGCAGGGTCAAGATGTTGGCGGCGGCTTTTTTGCCGGCCTCAACGCCCGGTTGGTGATAGGCATTGATGTTCACCAAGGAGGCATAGAAGCTCACGGCCCGTTCGTAGAGCGCAATCAGGGCCCCCACAATGCGCTCGCTGACGCGGGGAACCGTAATGGTGATTGACTCTCGATCGTTGTCGTAGAGCGCTTGGCGCGTGCCTTGCAATAGCCCACTGAGGTAGTCGCCGGACTCGATCGCCCCGTCTTCCACCACCACGCCCGAGCCGCCATCTTCCAACACTTCAATCAGGGTGGCGAAAAAGTTGGGAACCCCTTCGCGCAACTGCTGCACATAGGCATGTTGGTCGGTGCTGCCCTTGTTGCCATACACGGCAATGCCCTGATAAACCAAGTTGCCATCCAGGTCGCGTTCCTTGCCCAAGGATTCCATCACCAACTGCTGGAGATAGCGCGAAAACAGCAGTAGCCGGTCTTTGTAAGGCAAAACCACCATGTCCTTTTCGCCCTTGCCTCGGCCCACGTAATACCAGCAAAGGGCCAACAGGGCGGCGGGGTTGGTTTTCAGGCTACGGTCTCGGGTAGCCTGATCCATCATTTGCGCGCCCAAGAGCATTTCTCGAATTTGGATCCCTTGGAGCGCTGCTGGCAACAGCCCCACCGCCGACAGTTCCGAGGTTCGGCCACCGACCCAATCAAACATCGGGAATCGATCGAGCCAACCTTCCGCGATCGCCCGTTGATCCAAGGCGCTGCCCTCACAGGTAATGGCCACAAAGTTGCGGTGATAGGGCAAACCGGCTTGGCCAAATTCCGCTTGAATTTCCACCATGCCGTTGCGGGTTTCGGGTGTGCCGCCGGACTTGGAGATGATTAGCACCAGGGTTGTGGCCAGGCGATCGCGCAGGGGGGAGCCGCTCGTGCTCTTGGACAGAATTCGATCGATGCCGTCGGGGTCGGTGTTGTCCACAAAGTGAATAGCCAAGGGCGGCTGATTGGGAGCCAAGGCCTCCGCCACGAACTGCGGCCCCAGGGCCGAACCGCCAATCCCGATCGACAATACATCGGTAAAGGGCTGACCATTGGCCGTGAGCTGACCGTTGTGGATGGCCGCCGTGAAGGTTTCGAGGCGGTCAAGGGTGTTGATGATGTCGTCTCGCAATTCCGGTGTTGGGGCCAAGTCCGGTTGCCGCAGCCAATAGTGACCCACCATCCGTTGTTCGTCGGGATTGGCGATCGCCCCCGATTCCAGGGCGGTCATGTCCTCAAACGCTTTGGCCAACTTGGGCTGCATCTGAGCCACAAATGCATCATCAAACCGCATCCGGCTCACGTCCAGATACAGCCCCAAGCCCTCGTGATAGTAGAGCCAGTCTTGGTAACGCTGCCACAATGACGCAGTGCCGGTCATAAACACTCCTTCTTATCGTCTTTTTATCTTCCCGATCGCGCCTTGAGTGTAGCCCAGCTCCCACCCCCGATCACGGTAGCGATTGCATCAGACACCGGCTCTCCTGCATCTGTGGCCGAGGGCACAGTTCCCGACAGTGCCAAACGGCTGAGTAGAATAGGGACGGCAGTAGCATCCCCCTGCCCTCACCCCCCTTTTGACCCATGGCTGCTGTGCGCTGTCCCATCTGTTCCACCGAGTTGTCAGACACCGAAGTGCTTTGCCCAACCTGTGGTTGGGATAATTCCCCGTTACCGGAGGCGCTGGTGGGCACGGGGAGCGATCGGGCAACCATTGCCCTGTTGCGGGCCCGCGACCAGGTGCGCACCACTTGGGCCCGGGAGTTTTGGCAGCGATTAAATTTGGATGCCAAGTTAAACCACATTGAAGGCCAACTGAAACGGGCCCGCCAGGAGCGATCGCACCTGTATTTGGAACTAACACAACTACAAGAATCGCAAAAACTGCTGCTCCAAACCCTTTCGCCGGAATGGCTGGAAACGTTGCAACAGCTTCAGGGTCAGCTCCAGCAACAGATTCAAGCCCTGAAACAGGGCGCGGGGCCCCAAAGGTCACCACAGACAGGATCGCCCCAGGCGGGATCCCAGGGACAATCCCATTCGATCGAGTCAGGATCCGATCCCTTACCGTTTGACTTGGGTCCCTTGGACACGGCCGCCCTACAGGACGCAGGCAATGCAAGTTCGGCAGTCCATTCTGCCCCGCCCTTGGCAAATCCCGATCGCAACGAAAACCCTTTCCACTTGCCAGAGCATCGCCCCCCCGCCCCTATGCCGCCGGCCCACGGGCTGCCCACGGAGGAGGAGGTGACCATTTTGCAGTTTGTGATGCCTTCGCCGGGGCCAACTCCGGCCCCGGTCGATCGCTACGGGCGGCTGTCCCAGTTGTTGGAAGCGCAAAAGTGGCTGGAGGCCGATCGAGAAACCACTCGAATCATGCTGAAGGTGGTGGGCCGCGAGGGGGCCAGTTGGTTGCGGGTGGAAGATATTGAGCAATTTCCCAAGGGCGATCTAACCGAGATCGATCGCCTCTGGACAATCCACAGCAACAATCACTTTGGTTTCCGTATTCAATACGACATTTGGCTAGAGGTCACCAGCCAAACGGCCAGCCCCGTGGAGGCTTGGTGTCGGTTTGGCGATCGCCTGGGTTGGACCAGCCAAAAGAGCCGTAACTTCAGCCTCAGCGCCCCGGCGGGCCATTTGCCTTACTGCTCTGCCGTGGGGGTTTGGTGGTGTTCGGGTCTGTTTCCTCAGGTGGTGAATGCGGCCTTGGGCAGCGCCTAAGCCAACCCTTGCCCGCCAGGCTAAACCAGCGCCTAAATCAGCACCTAAACCAATGACTAAACCATCGATCCATCAGCTCCCTGCCCTACAATGGGGCGTGAAATTTGGGCTATTCCTACGCTGAGGCTCGATCGCGCCCCCATGATTGCTTACCTCACCTCACTGATTATCTTTTCAGGCATCTTTGCCCTCTTTGGTCTGGGTCTGAATTTGCAATGGGGTCTCACGGGCTTAATTAATTTTGGCCATGTGGCCTTCATGACCATTGGGGCCTACACCACCATTCTGCTGTCGCTTCAGGGTTGGCCGATTGTGCTGGCGGTGGCGATCGGGGCGGGGTTGGCGGCTCTGCTGGGCCTGTTGGTGGGCATTTCCACCCTGCGCCTGCGGGAAGATTACCTGGCGATCGTCACGATCGGGGTGTCGGAGGTGGTGCGGCTGGTGGCTTTGAATGAAGAGTGGCTGACCCGAGGCGCAAGGGGCGTTTATGGCTACCCGCTGCCCTTGGCCCAAGTGCCGGACGCACCTTGGGTGGCTCCGGTGGCGATCGCCCTTTGGACGGGCATCTTTGGGGCGGCGGGTTGGTCTCTGTGGCGCTGGTTCCGGCAGGCTTTGCGATCGCGCCAACAGGCCGCCCAAGGGCAAGTCACCGGCACAACCCAACAGCCCCCCTCCAAGGGTCGCCTGGTGTTGGGTGGCATCTCGGCCCTATTGGGGCTGCTGCTCTATGGCTGTGGGGCGATCGCCCTTTGGGATTTCAACTACAAAGGCGGCTTGATGTTGCTGGTGGTGGCCGTCTTGGGTCTGGTCTATTGGCAACTGGAACAACTGGGCCGATCGCCCTGGGGCCGAGTGCTCAAGGCAATCCGCGAAGACGAAGAAATCGCGCGGGCCTTGGGCAAAAACGTGTTTTGGTACAAACTGCAATCCCTGATGTTGGGCGGCGCGATCGCGGGGGTCGCCGGTTCCTTCTATGCCTGGAATCTCACTTTCATTAACCCCGATGGCTTCATTCCGCTGATGACCTTCCAAGCTTGGACAATCGTGGTTTTGGGCGGTGCGGGCAACAATGCGGGTACGCTGTTGGGTTCTGTCCTGTTTTGGGGATACACCACCCTCACCCGGTTTGTGTTGCCGGCCCTGTTGCCCTTGGATGATGCCCGCTTGGGCGCTTTCCGGTTGATGGTCATTGGGCTGATTTTGGTGGTGTTGATGATGTGGCGGCCCCAGGGCATTTTGGGCAAAAAGGAAGAGCTGACCCTCGGCCAATAGGCGGCTCTGGCGATCCGGGGCGATCGCCCTATGATGGGTTAATCAACAGTGCAAGTGATCTCCAGAGTCCAAGCTGCGATCGCAAGGCCCTGATCCCCCTTTCAATCATGTTCAAACTGCTGGCAACGGTGCGCCACCGCTGGGTTATGTGGCTGATGGGCTGGGAGACCCGTTTGGTGAGTCCTTCGTTTCAGGGGGCCTTGCTGGGCGCGATCGCCCTGTTTCTGTTTGGGGCGGCCACCAACGCCATGGCCGGCTGGCTCTACGTGATGAGTGGGGTGCTGTTGGCGCTGATGTTGGTGGCGGCGGTGCTGACGGCGCGATCGCTCGGGGGCCTGAGCGCCAACCGATCGCCCATTCAACCGATCAGCGTTGATGATTTGGCCGTGGTGGAATGCCGGATCACCAACCATGCCCGATCGGCCCGCTCTCTGTTGCAATGGGTCGATCGGCCACCGGCCCCCCTGCCCGTTGCCAGCGGCTCGATCGCCCTGATTCCCGCCCAAGGCAGCATCACCATCCAAGCCCAATTTCGGGCCCAGCGGCGCGGCATCTACCGTTGGCCGAATCTCACCTTGCGATCGGGTGCGCCCTTCGGCCTGTTTTGGCGACAACAGCCGATCACCGCACCGGCCAAACTGGTGGTTTACCCTCGAGTTTGGCCCCTGGCCCAATGCCCGATCGTGGATTGGATGGGCGAAGGGGATGCCCAAAACGCAGCGGGCGATCGCGCCTTACGTTTGGGAACCGAAGGCCTCACCCGCTCCCTGCGGCCCTACCGTTGGGGCGACTCCACCCGGCTCATTCATTGGCGCAGCAGTGCCCGGTTTGGGGAGCTTCAGGTGCGGGAATTGGAAACCGCCGCCACAGGGCCCGATTTGATTGTGGCCCTCGACAGTGCGATCGCCTGGGATCCCGAAGATTTTGAGCAGGCCGTGGAAGCGGCCGCCTCCATGTATGTCTATGCCAGCCGCTGTTACCTCGATCCCTTCCTCTGGACGGCGGCCACCGGGCTGGTGCGAGGGCGACAGGTGGTGTTGGAAACCCTGGCAGGAACCCAAGCCGGGGAGCTAGCTGAACATGAACCGCCTTCCCGGGCCGTGCTGTGGCTCACTTCAGCGGTCGATCGGGTCAGTCAATTGCCCGATCGCAGCCGTTGGTTGTTGTGGTTACCCCCCGGCCGTGAGTTGGCGGGCGGCCTGCTCGGTCGCCAGGCTCAAGGCCGCGTCATCTCTCGCGATCGCCCAATTCCTGAGCAATTGCAGGCCGGCAACCATCCGCTTTAACTCAACGGTTTTCGCTCAACGGTTTTCGCTCAACAGTTCGCATCGTTGACCCTTGATTGGGCGTACGGCCGTACGCCCCTACTTTAGTCCGCCCAGAGCATCGATTGAAACCGGCGCGACGAAACAGGGCGATCGTCAGCCGTTGGATCTCCAGCCGTTGGACTTACTTGTTCAAATCTTATTGAAAATTATTCTTGACATTTTCCAAATCTTGATTCAGGCTTTATTGCTATAAAGTTTCAATAAAGATTCGAGGGTTACTCGAGTCTGCACCGAATGGCGCATACCTGCAAAAACTGCAAACGCTGCAAGCTGTTGTTGGGAACTTCCTATGACTGTCACCACCACGCCGCCACAGACGGCGATCGCGATTCCTTGGTGGGCGGGGAATGCCCGCCTGACGGAACTGTCGGGACGATTGTTGGGGGCCCATGTGGCCCATGCGGGACTGATCGTGCTTTGGGCGGGGGCAATGACCCTGTTTGAGGTCTCCCGCTGCGATCTGAGTCGGCCGCTGTATGAGCAAGGCTTGATTTTGCTGCCGAACCTGGCCCGGTTGGGTTGGGGCCTGGGCAACAACGGGGCGATCGCCCAAACCGATGATTGGTTTGCGATCGGGGCAATTCATTTGATCAGCGCCGCCTTCCTGGGGGCGGGCGGTTTGTTCCACGCCCTCAAGGGGCCCGAACGGCTCGATCGCACCGGCTTTTTCAATTACCGCTGGGATGATGCCAACAAAATGACCCAAATTCTGGGCATTCACCTGGTGTTGCTCGGATTGGGCGCTTGGTTACTGGTGCTGAAGGCCACTACCTTTGGCGGTCTTTACGATCCGGCGGTGGGCCGTGTCCAGTTGGTCAGCGACCTGAACTGGGATTTGGGGCAAATCCTCGGCTACTTCTTTGGGGCCGGCGGTCGCTACTGGCTGGCTAGCGTCAATGACTTGCCCACGATCGTCGGAGCCCACGCTTGGTTGGGTGCAATCCTGATCGGTGGCGGCCTTTGGCACATCGTTTCGGAACCGTCCGCAGCCGTGAAGCGCCTGTTTATTTGGTCGGGCGAGGCCTATTTGTCCTACAGCCTGGGAGCGCTGGCCCTGATGGCCTTTGTGGCCACCCTATTTGTGTCCGTGAATGCCGTCGCCTTCCCCGAGGCCTTCTTTGGCCCCAGGTTGCAAATCGGGTTCGATCGCGTGCCCTATTTCTTTAGCCCCGATGGCGCATTGACCTCCCGCGTTTGGTTGGCCAACGCCCATTTCTGGCTCGGATTCTTTTTCCTACAAGGGCATATTTTCCACGCCCTGCAAGCGGCTGGTGTGCGGTTTGGCTTTGGGCAAACCACCCCGGCCACCCCTAACACCGCTGATTCCTCTACCCAATCAACCCAGGAGGCTGCTGCATGAGCGCTGTAATCTCTCGGACGGCGGCCCCCGCCATGCCGCAGTTGGGCTGGTGGGCCGGAAACGGTCGGTTTGTGAACCTATCGGGCAAGCTGCTGGGGGCCCATGTGGCCCATGCGGGGCTGATTGTGCTCTGGGCGGGGGCCATGACCCTGTTTGAGCTGTCTCGTTACGACGCGAGCCAACCGATGGGGACTCAGGGGCTGATTCTGTTGCCCCACTTGGCCACCCTGGGGTTTGGCTTGGGGCCCAATGGGGCGATCGCCGACACCTATCCCTATCTGGTGGTGGGCATGTTGCACCTGGTCAGTGCGGCGGTGTTGGGGGCTGGCGGCATCTATCACGCCGTGCTGGGCCCCGAGGTGCTGCCGACCGATCGCGCCAACTTCAGTGGCTTCTTTGGCTACGACTGGCGCGACAAGGACAAAATGACCACGATTATTGGCATTCACCTGTTGCTGTTGGGGGCTGGGGCCTTCCTGTTGGTGGCCAAGGCCATGGCCTGGGGCGGTCTCTATGACCCAGCGATCGGCTCCGTGCGCCTGGTTGAGCACCCCACCCTGGAGTTCGGCACGATTTGGGGTTATCTAGTCGGATCCCACGGCAGCCAAGGGATGGCGGCGATCGATAACCTCGAAGACCTGGTGGGTGGCCATGTGTGGGTCGGCGGTCTCTGCATCGCGGGCGGCCTCTGGCACATCCTCAGCCGTCCTTGGCTCTGGGTGGAGCGGGTGTTCTATTGGACGGGAGAAGCCTACCTGTCCTACAGCTTGGGAGCCTTGGCTTATATGGGCTTCTTCGCCGCCTACTTCGTGTCGGTGAATGATTTTGCCTATCCCGAAGTGTTCTACGGGCCCCTGGGCATCGTCACCCAGGACGGCACGGTGACCGCTCGGGGCTGGCTCGCAACTTTCCACTTTGTGTTTGCGATCCTGTTTTTGGCGGGGCATTTGTGGCACGCCCTGCGGGTGCGGGCGGAGGCCGTGGGCTTCAAGTTCGGCAGCGATAGCTTTATCCGGCCCGGTGGCGGCTCCCCGGAAGCGGGCACGTTGGACACGCCTGTGAGCGCCTCCGATATGACCCTGGCCCTGGTGCAATACCTGCCGATCTATCGCCCGAATCTGTCGCCCCTGTCGCGGGGTCTGGAAATTGGCATGGCCCACGGCTACTTCCTGGTGGGGCCGTTCATCAAGCTGGGGCCGATGCGATCGAGCCAGTCGGCGGAACTGGTGGGGCTGATTGCCACCATGGGGCTGCTGTTGATTTTGTCCCTGTGCCTGTCACTCTATGGGGCCGTAACCTTCCCGAACCGGGGCGATCGCTCCCTGGATCAGTTCCGGGGCATGGCCAAGGCCGTGAGCGCGAATGCGGCTGTACTGCCTGAAAACCTACGGACGGCGGACGGCTGGAGCCAGTTCAGCGCCATGTTCTTGGTGGGTGGCATGGGTGGCGCGATCTTTGCCTTCCTGCTGTTGACCCAGGGGGCGGGCCTGTTGGCACTCTAAGCGATCGCCCCGCTACTAGCCTGATTGGCCAGCATCGTTCAAACCGTTTTTTGAGTTTTTGATCCAAAAGTCAGTCATTTACAGAAATCGAAATCGGTCGTGGAGGGCCGATCGCGAGGACTGGGGGGATTCGGGGCCGCTCCGTCGCTGGGGGTGGCGATCGATCCCCTTTTTTCTGGTTTGGTAGGCATTTTCAGTTTATTAAAACTCTTTCTCAATTAAAGAAAGCTTGCTATGCTGCTATTGCTTATTTATTGAGAGTCAATTTCATTAGATAAGCGATCGAGGGTCAATCGCCAGTAACCAGCAGTGCATGGCGATCGCCCCTGAAGCAGGATCGGTACTCGGCCGGCCGACTGCAACACCCTCAACTTTTTGAGGACTGACCCAACAACCTGATCAAGACTCAGGCAGAGATCGAGCAGGGATCAGGCAAGGGGTTGAAACCTCTCGCCCCCAAGATCTCGGATGGGCATCTGTCCCATAACCACAAACCCTATCAACCCTTCAACGAATCGAACCTATGGCAACGATCGGACTGTTCTACGGCACGCAAACGGGCAACACAGAATCCTTGGCTGAAAAAATTCAAGCGGCCCTTGGCGGCGATGCCGTGGTGGATTTGCACGATGTGGCCGATGCCAGCGTCGAAGACTTTGCGCCCTATAACTACCTGATTGTGGGTTGTCCCACTTGGAACATCGGCGAACTCCAAAGCGACTGGGATGGCCTCTACGGAGAGCTAGACGACATCAGCTTTGCGGGCAAAAAGGTGGCCTACTTTGGCCCTGGCGATCAGGTGGGCTATGCAGACAATTTCCAGGACGCGATGGGATTACTGGAAGAAAAAATTGCCAGCCTGGGCGGCCAAACCGTGGGCATGTGGCCGATCGCGGGCTATGACTTCAGCGAATCCAAGGCCCAACGGGGCGATCACTTCGTGGGGCTGGCGCTGGATGAAGATAACCAACCGGACTTGACCGATGAGCGAATCGCCACTTGGGTGGCCCAGATTAAGCGCGAATTCGGCCTGTAATTGGGCAAGTTTGGCCCTGAAATTCTGGGGTTCCCGTTGGGTGCTGGTGAGCTATTGACCGTCCGAGCCGATCGGGCTAGGAGCCGCAGTCGCCAGCCGCAGCCGATCAAACTGGGCCCGATCGGGAGCGTTGGTGATCACGCCATCCACCCCCAAGCTCAGGGCCCGCTCCATTTCGATGGGATCGTCCACTGTCCAAACCCACAGGGCCGCCTGCCGCGATCGCGCCAGAGCCACCACTTCGGGGGTGAGCTGGCCATGGTGCAACGACACCACCGCCACCGCCCCCAATTCCCGATCGAGCGCGGCCCAATCCAGCAGGTCAGCCGCAATCGGGCCCAAGGGGAATTCAGGCGCGATCGCCCGCACCCGTTGCAGCATTGCCCAATTAAAAGACGTGAGCGTGACCTGTGCTTGGGGAAACGTACTCAACAAAGCCACCACGGCTTCCGGTAACTGGCGTTCCTGGCCATGACACTTCAGTTCCAAATTCAGGGCCACCCGATCGCCCACCTGGGCCAACACCGCCGCCAAGGTTGGAATCCGGGTTCCCGCAAACCGGGGACGAAACCAGGATCCCACCTCCAATTGGGCTAAGTCCGCAGCGGTCAGTTGATGGCTAGGGCGATCAACCCCGGCCAACCGCCGCAAGTTCGTGTCATGGAGTACCGCCAGGGTGCCGTCCGCCAGTTCCTGCACATCCAGCTCGATCGCATCAACCCGGTCAGCGATCGCCTGTTCGATCGCCGCCAAGGTATTTTCGGGAGCGATCGCGGAACTGCCCCGATGGGCAATGAGCTGCGCCATGGTTCTGGAGCGAAAGGATTCAAAGCGCGGATTCAAGTCGCGGAATCTGTTAACCGTTGCCTAGCCGACGGAAAGCGCCTCAGCAGACTGCGGGCGCGATCGGGGATAACGCTCCATCAGCGATCGCACCTGTTCCGCATGGTAGGAACTACGCGTCAGCGGCGAAGAAACCACCTGCAAAAAGCCCATGGACTCCCCGGCCACCCGCCAAGCTTCAAACTGCTCCGGAGTCACAAAAGACTGCACCGGCAAATGCTTAGGCGAAGGCTGGAGATATTGCCCGAGGGTCAAAATATCGCAATCCACCGATCGTAGGTCGGCCATGGCTTGTTCCACTTCCGCCGCCGTTTCCCCCAGCCCAACCATAATTCCAGATTTGGTATACAGCCAAGGGGCAAGGGTTTTGGCGCGTTGCAACAGTTCCAAGGTCCGTTGATAGTCCCCTTGAGGGCGCACCCGGCGATAAAGACGGGCGATCGTTTCCGTGTTGTGGTTCAGCACCTCCGGCCCCGCCGACAGGATAATATCCAGCGCCGCCCAGTTACCGCAAAGATCCGGAATCAACACCTCGATCGTGGTTCCCGGCGAGGCCGATCGCACGGCCGCAATGCACTGGCGAAACTGATCCGCCCCACCGTCGGGCAAGTCATCCCGATTCACCGATGTAATCACCACATGGTTCAGCCGCATCCGGCGCACCGCTTCCGCCAGCCGCGTTGGTTCCGTGGGATCCAGGGCTTTGGGCTTTTTCTCAAAGTCAATGTCGCAGTAGGGACAAGCGCGGGTGCAGGCGGGCCCCATGATTAAAAACGTGGCCGTTCCGGCATTGAAGCACTCGCCAATGTTGGGGCAGGAGGCTTCTTCGCAGACCGTGTTCAGGGCCAAGTCCCGCAAAATATCTTTGACATTGCCCACGCGCTCCCACTGAGGAGCCTTGACGCGGAGCCATTCAGGTTTTTGGGCGATCGGGTTGGAGTTTGGGTTCACGAGTAGTCCGGTTGGGTTTCACCCAGTTTTAGGGCACTTATTCATTATTGATTAATTAACACTAATCAATTAGGGCTAATCAATTAGAGCTAATTCATAAAGCTAATTCACATCGATTTCGCGCCCAAGGGAACGGCACAACCTCATGGGCGGAACTGCCTCAACCGGTTTCTTAGCCGATCGGCCTTGGATTCCCAGCGGCTAATCCTGAGATTGGCGATTGTTGCCGGTGGGCTGGTTGGCCGTTGAGGCTTGGGCGGTGTTGGATTTGCCCTTTTGGGGTTGGCGAGCCTTGGCAAAATAGGCATCAATCACCGATCGGGCAACGGGGCCGGCCACCTTGCCACCGCCACCACCATTTTCCAAAAACGCCACCACCACAATCTCCGGTTTTTCATAGGGCGCATAGGCCCCAAACCAAGCATGGGTTTCCCGGGGCGGATCTTCCGCCGTGCCGCTCTTGCCTGCCACCGACACCGTGCCATTCAGGGCTTTGCCCGTACCCGCCGTCACCACACTGCGCAGGGATTTTCGCAACAGTTCCAAGGTGCTGGGTTTCAAACCCAAAGACTCCCGCTGAATCGGCGTGGACTGCACCAACCGGGGCTGCACCCGATAGCCCCCATTGGCCACAACTGAAAACATGACCGCCACTTGCAGGGGGGAAGCTTGCACGTAGCCTTGCCCGATCGAAGCGTTGACCGTATCCACCCGATGCCAAGGCCCCAAGTCATTTTTTCGCTTCCACTCATCGCTGGGAATCAGCCCCCTGGCTTCTTCAAACCGCAACTCAATACCCGTCGGTGAGCTAAAGCCCAACTTCCGGGCCCAAGTAATCAGGTTTTTTTCGCCCGCCCGCAGGCCCGCTTGCCCAAAAAAGGTGTTGCTGCTCATGGCCATGGCACTGATGAAGCTCATGGGGCCAAAGCCAGACTTGTTCCAATCCCAGACCCGGGTACCATCCACGGGTAAATAGGCATAGGTAGGCAAAACGGCATCGGGCGGGAGTTTGCCCGACTCCACCGCCGCCACGGTGGTGACCACCTTGAAGGTACTGGCGGGGGGATAGGCCTGCAAAGCTCGGTTCACGAAGGGATGGCGACGCTTTTGCAGGGCTTGCCAAGTGCGTTGGTCAATCTTGCGGGTGAAGATATTGGGGTCAAATCGGGGTTCGCTGGCCAGGGCCAACACTTCGCCAGTTTTGGGGTTCATGACCACCACGGCCCCGTTGCGTCCCCCCAAGGCCGATTCCGAAGCCCGCTGCAAGTCCACATCTAAACTGAGGTGGATATCTTCACCGGGTCGAGCGGGGCGATCGTCCAAAATGTTGATCAGGTTGCCCTTGCCGTCAATTTCCACCCGGCCGCTACCAGGCTGGCCCCGCAGGGTAAATTCCAGGGACTTTTCAAGGCCCATTTTGCCCACGATGTCGCCATAGCGATAGCCTTTGGCGGATTTCTGGGCCCGAAATCGGTTGCCTTCTAGTTCTTCTTTGCTGATTTCGCCGATGTAGCCCAAGACGTGGGCGGCTGTTTCACCGTAGGGATAGGAGCGACTGGTTTCCCGTTCAATTTGCACCCCTTGCAGATCCACGCCATATTCCCGCAACCGCACAACCTCTTCGGGTTTCACGTTGTGCTGAACAGGAATCAGAAAGCGAGATTCAAAATCCAGGTGATCGGCCCGAGCCTGTAGATCGTCTTCTGAAATATTGAGGGTGGTGGCCAGGATGTTCCGCAGCCGGGGCCAGTTGGGCCGGTTAACCGCTGTGCGCCAAACGGAAACGGAGTGGGTGAGCTGGTTACCCGCGAGCAGTTTGCCGTTGCGATCGAGCAGGTTGCCCCGGCTAGGAATTTTGGGGATGGTTTGAATGCGGTTGCGCTCGGCCCGGGCCCGCAGGGCCTCACCTTCCATGAGCTGGAGATGCACCAGGCGCTGAGCCAGTCCCCCAAAGATCAACAGGGAAACCACACCCATCAAAATCCAACCTTGGTTTGATCGCCCGATGGTGCGGCCATCGGTGTTGAGGCGATCGTACAGCGGTTGTAGCAGCGTCATAGGATGATCAGCCGATGGAAAGAGGGAGCAAGGGGAAAAATCCCAAGCGGACAACAATCAGCAAGCGTAAGAGCAGTTAGCGATCAAACCAACAGGTGCAAGTCATGGGCCAACTGGTCTAGCTCTGAGCATCAACGCATAGGCTCGGGGTCAATGGCTCGGGGTCAATGGCTCGGGGCGATCGCACAGAGAAGAAGCAACGGGACGGGGAAAACAAAACCAGGAACACGACAACCCTTGGAATCCCAAAAATTAGGCTTTTGGGGATTCGATCGGGGGTTTGTTAATGGGCGGCGGGCGCTTAAGCGACCCGTTGATGGGGGTTTGTGTTTTTTACCCATGCCCAATCGGCCGTCGCCCAATACTTTACCGGAAATTCTGAGGGTGACCAAACCAGTTTTGGGCATTTGGCGCGATCGAGCGCCGCAAAGACCTGATGGCACGCTGTTTTGTGGCTTGGGGCGCAGGGCTGATTAGGGATTCTGATGATTTGATGACATTAGGCTCAAAATTTTGAACCCAGGATTCTGATGGTTTGATGACATTAGGCTCAAAATCTTGAGCAACTGCCTGAATTGAACGTGAATTCGGGTTAAGCAGGGAGTTCAATGCCTAGTGTCGCTAGGTCAAGAGTGGGCTTCTTGGGCTGATGGCAGTAAGCAATCAGCCCACTGAGCAAATGCACAAAGCCACTGACTGGACTGC
>NZ_JAZAQF010000081.1:0-68337 GCF_043235035.1 Limnothrix redekei LRLZ20PSL1
TGCGGCGCACCCTGTCTTTTTCCAAATCCTTGGTCAATCACGAAGCAGCGATTTGGCGATTTATTCACCACTACAATGCCTCATTGCCAGTCGCTTCATAGTCCATCATTACTTCACAGGCACTACCTATGATTTTTCTTCGACATATATCGCTAGGTGATAGTTGTGAAGTTTCAGCAAGAAAGCTTATTTCTTTTTATTCCTTTAACCAAGAACCAAAAGCAATCGCAGATCTATTAACTCTATGGGCTAAATCATGTGATTTGATCGATTCTAAAGGCTCCTTAACCTTTAAAGACTATGCCCTAGAGACCAAGGAACTAACAGATAGTTTTTCTAATGAACTACTAGATGATGTAGCTGTAAGGCTTTATCTAAACAACATACTTGGAGATGAAGTATTCCAATGGCTTACTCATAGTGAACTTCAAGAATTAGTTGCGGCTATTTTAACTTATCGTAGCAATCCAAGAAGTGCAATTGAATGTTCAGGAAGAGCTTATGAGGATATTTTAAGAAGGCTATCTGTGGAAATTGGAAGTATCGACGCAAAAAAAATTGCTGGGAAATCTGGTATTTCAGAGCTGGCTAACGGTATCTTATATGCTTACAGGGATGATGCAGGTACTTCTCTTAGCTTCATCCACACTAAGCAACGTGATATTTCACAAGCGATTGGGTCTGTCCGCAATATGGCAGGACACAGCCTGGAAGCTAAATCTATGGAACGATGGGAACTAAGCTCAACAGCAGCAATAGGTAAAATACTAATAACAATTTCATCAATAAGAAGTCTTTACCACTACATTAAACAACGTAAGTATTTATTTTAGCCAAAGAAAGTGAAGTAAGTTCTGTGGGTGTGCAGGCTAACAATTCGGGTGCAGCAGATTGACCAAAGCTGCTTGGGTGGGGGGCAAAGACGCTGGCAACTGCTGACCCAAACCGTTAGAAGACAAAAGACTCTGGGTATTTTTGAGGAAGAATGTAATTCTGGTTCGGGTGTTCTCTTGAAAAGCGGTAATCCTAGCGATCGCTGAGCCTAGGGCGTGGCTGTTTTAGTTCGATCGGTCAGGTCAAATGATGGTTGCTGTTAGGCGATCGGTAGGCAGCGAGAGGCTTAGGGCCTGTCGTCAAATTGCCTAAAACCCTGATGATCTCGTCCTCTCAACCGATCAGCGAGGAGTTATCGTGCACATGCAGCCTAATACATAGTTCGACTGCCTTCATTTCATCACCGTGGAGACATCAGAAGATTTTCATTGAGTTACCAAAGTGCAGAAAGCAAATTTGTAATAGATTATTGAGAATTATTCCTATTTAGCTGCTATACTGAGTCAGTAATGGTCAAAAAAGTTTTACATCCCTAGCAGTGAGGTTAGACGCGATGAACACACTGACTCTGAAAATACTCTTCATGATTGGGTTTGTCTCTGCTTTTGCGATTCGTTCTCCCTACCAAAGAGAAAATAAAAAGAATGAAGTTGCTGTCGATCGCAAAACGGCACAAGAAAAAATCTTGCTTGTCCTTGCGTTTATCGGCATGATGATTCTGCCTTTGGTTTACGTTTTTTCTCCCTGGCTCAGTGTTGCTGATTACAATCCAATGTCCTGGATCGGTTATTTAGGAGCCATTTGTTTCTTGGTTTCGCTCTGGTTATTTTGGCGTGCCCACGATGACTTGGGCAAGAATTGGTCGCCCACATTGGAGGTCAGAAAAGGACACACCGTCATCAGCAACGGTGTTTATCAAAAAATTCGTCATCCAATGTACACTGCTATCTGGTTATGGTGTGCTGCACAAGCATTGCTCCTTCCAAACTGGATTGCAGGTCTAGCCGGATTGATCTCATTTGGGATCATGTATATCTTACGAATTAGTAATGAAGAGCAGATGATGCTTGAACAGTTTGGAGAGGAATATAAAGCGTATATGCAGCGTACAAAGCGCCTAATTCCTTACCTGTTTTGAATAATGGTTGTCAGCAGTCGAACAGTCGCGCTGCACCGGAACGCTTTAAAATTGCCGATTCAGAGGTAAAAGTTGTTTGTGTCCGGTGAGCGCGAACATTAAATTTCGTAAAGTCAATGGATAGAGAATATGGCAAACTAAAGCTATCTTTGAGGAAAATTCATGAAAGCAATTGTATGTGTAAAGTATGGATCTCCTGATGCTATGCAGCTTCAAGAAGTAGAGAAACCTACTCCTAAAGCAAACGAGGTGCTAATTAAAATCTATGCAACAACAGTAACGTCAGCAGACATTCGTATCCGAAAGGCTGACCCATTCCCCGTAAGATTTTTCTACGGTTTCGCAAGACCTAAAAACAACACCATCCTCGGGTCGGAGCTGGCCGGAGAAATCGAAGCAGTTGGTGAAAATGTAAAACAATTCAAAGCAGGTGACCAAGTATTTGCTGGTGCAGGAACCAGCCTCGGTGCAAATGCTGAGTATATTTGTCTGCCTGAAGCAGGAGCAGTTGCGATCAAGCCTACCAATATGACCTATGAGGAAGCTGCTGCTATTCCTTTTGGGGCAACAACTGCATTGATCTTCCTGAGAGATAAGGGAAAGATTCAGAGTGGGCAGGAAGTTTTGATCTATGGTGCTTCTGGAGCAGTAGGGATGGCTGCCGTGCAGCTTGCCAAATTCTTTGGCGCACAAGTGACCGGAGTGTGTAGTACAGCGAAGTTAGAACTGGTGAAATCTCTCGGATCTGACAACGTTATTGACTATACGAAAGAGGATTTCACTCAAAACGGTAAGACCTACGATATTATTTTCGACACAAGTGGCAAAAGTTCATTTTCAGGCTGTCTCAGCGCGCTAAAAAATAATGGCATCTATCTTAGAGCTGTTCATATCAATTTGCTGCCGATCCTCCGAGGGCTGTGGACTTCAATTACCAGCAACAAGAAAGTCATAGGTGGGGTAGCGATCGAGCGTAAAGCAGATCTAATTTTCCTGAAAGAGTTAATTGAAATGGGCAGGATGAAATCGGTCATCGACAGGCGCTATTCACTGGAACAGACTGCCGAAGCGCACAGGTATGTTGAACAAGGACACAAGAAAGGAAATGTTGTCATTACTGTGGCGCAAAGTAGCAAAATCTAACAACGCGCTGCACCAGAACGTTCAATAGGGTCTATTAATTTGCAAAACCTGTTTGTGCTGGGTGAGCGCAACCGTTGGGCGAACAAGAATCTGTGAAGACAGTCATCAATTGACGCACTGGAAGCTTTTTATATTTTGGGAGAATTTGGTGCAACCAAAGTTGACAGATAGGCTTGTGTTGAGGTCGTTCTCAGAGAGAGATGCCGAGGGATTGTTCCGCTACCTGTCGAGAAAGCAAGTGAATTGCTTCGCTTCAGACAGAATCGAGACAATGGATCAGGCAATGAAGGTTGTGGAGGAACGACAGAAAACTGATAAGTTCATTGCTGTCTGCCTGAAAGAAACTGATGAATTGATCGGAGACCTGTTTCTCCAGAAAGATGAGCCAGACACTTACAGTGTGGGTTGGAATTTTAACGCGGACTATCAGGGAAAAGGATATGCTCTTGAGAGCGCTAAGGCGCTGCTAGACTATCTTTTTAAGGATAGAGGTGCAAGAAGAATCTACGCTTATGTGGAAGAAGATAATATTCGCTCTCAGAAGGTCTGTGAACGCCTGGGCATGAGAAAGGAAGGATGCTTCAAGGAATTCATCACGTTTATCAATAATGATGACGGAACGCCAAAATACGAAAATACAATGCAATTTGCAATCTTAAGCAAAGAATGGGATTTAATGAAAGACATCGATAGAGAGAAGAAATAGCCGCCTAACATTGACTTCAACTTGATGATTTTGGAACAAAATTGCGAGTTAAATCAGGGTTAGACTAAAAAAGGCTCTGAGTATTCTTGAGGGAGAATATAATTTTGGCTTGGGTGTTCTCCTGAAAAGCTGTAATCCTAGCGATCGCCTGCCCTAGTTGCCGCCGCGATCGCACCCGATCGACTGTGCTCGACTCACCGCGCTGACTGCCCGCCCTGTCTACCCCATGACCTTCTTTAATCTGCGCCCCGACTGGCAACTGCGCGATCGCGAAGCAACGGATCCAGCCCTGTTTCTCAATCGCCGCCGATTTTTGCAATCCCTCGCCGGGTTCAGCATTGCCGGTGGTGTTCTGTCGCTGACGGGTTGCCAAAATACACCAACCAGCGAGCTGGAAGCGGCCCCACCCCCCGGCCCCACCACCATGCGATCGCCCTTTGTTGGGGTGCAGCGCAATTCCCAATTTGCCGATCCACAGCGAGCCGTCACGCCCCAAGACTTGGCCGGCCGCTACAACAACTTCTATGAATTTGGTGGCACAAAGGACATTGCCCAGCGGGCCCAACGGTTGCCCACCAATCCCTGGACCGTGGAAGTGTCTGGATTGGTCAAGCAGCCTAAAACTTGGGCGATCGAGGATTTAATCAAAGCCTTTGAGATAGAAGAACGCATCTATCGGTTTCGCTGTGTCGAAGCTTGGGCGATGGTTGTGCCTTGGCTCGGGTTTCCGATGCGCAAACTGATCGAAGCCGTCGATCCTTTGCCCGATGCCAAATTTGTCCGCTTCACCTCCTACTACAACAAAGACATCGCGATCGGGCCGGCCTGGGCCTATCGCGACCTCCCTTGGCCCTACACCGAAGGCCTCACGTTGGCGGAAATGGCCAACGACCTCGCCTTCTTTGCGGTGGGTAACTATGGGCAAATTTTGCCGAAGCAGCATGGCGCACCGATTCGGGCCGTCCTGCCTTGGAAATATGGCTTTAAAGGGGCTAAGTCGATCGTCAAAATTGAGTTTTTGCCCCGGCAGCCCCTGACCTTTTGGAACACTCTGGCTCCTGATGAATACGGCTTTGAGGCCAATGTGGATCCCCTGGTTCCCCACCCCCGCTGGTCGCAGGCCACGGAGCGGTTATTGGGATCGGGCCCGCCGCTCGCCTGGAAAACGGTTCCCACCCGTCCCTACAACGGCTATGGACAATGGGTTTCTGGTCTTTATGCGTAGGTTAATTATTGCAATGATCATCAAGCTGTAACGATCGCCTCGACCGCTGAATTCTCCACAAGCCACAATGGCCAAAGTTCAGGATTTACTGGCCAGCAGAGGAGGCGATCCAATGCCGATCGACTTTCAAAGAGCTTTGGTGATGCGGTTTTGGCAGTTGGCCCGCTGCCGACCCGTTGCGGGGTATGCCATGTATTTGGATGTATTGGAGGGGCGATCGGTCTTGGCCATTGATTGCCGGGCCCAGAGCGCTGCCCACAAGCTTTGGGAACAGCGGGCCCAACTTAATCAAGCGGCCTGTCAGCTTGGCATTGAGCGCTTGGTGTTGCGGGTGCGGGGTGAAATTTGGCGATCGCCCTGGCAAGCCACAGCTACGGATTCCTAATCAATTGCCCTTATTAATTGCCCTTGATCCCATGGTGAATTTCTGACAATCGGTGAACCGTGCCGCATGAATCGCTGATTGCTGAAAAATTAGCTCAAAATTTCGATTTTGCCAGCTAATTCCGTCGGCTGAAAGGTCTCATAGAGCAACAGCAATTGACGCACTATCCGCCCGATCGGGAGGGCCAGCGGACTATAAACCACGCCCCCATGATCTTTTTGCGATCCGGCAAACTTCACCAGCGTCACTTCCGCTGTCACGAAAACCAATTGGTGGCGATAGGCAAACAAAAGCTGGGTGGCATCGCTCTGGTTCTGGAGCTTCACCTCTGTGGGCCGGGTGGCCCGCACCCCATAGCCGCGCAGGGCTGCGCTGACGGCGGGATCAAGGCTGTCGTCTAGGTAAAATCCCAAGCGTGGTTGGCTCACGGGTTGCGGGGGTGTCAAGAGCATCTCAGGATTGGATATAGCCTGAAGCGCGATCGATTGCAATTTCCTGAAACTTTCCGCACCCTTTTGCGGCCGCTCCGGAGCGATCGCCACAACGCTCAGGGATGAGGTGGGCTAACGGCTCGATCGGCACTCAATCGCTTGACCGAAAAACGTTCAGTTAAGGACGCACTCAGCCCTAATCTCCGCGTAGCTCACTGAGGCGCTCCTGAAGGACGGAGACTTGGCTGCGCTGAAACCCGGCAACGAAGGCCAGGTCTTCGTGAATGGCCAAGTCCATTTCACTGCGGTGGTCAAAGTAATAGGCCATGGCTGCATAGAGGGCCGCCAGGGGCAGTTGATAGCGCCCAGCGATTTCCTCGATCGATTGGCCAAGTCGTAGATGCATCAGGGCCACATCGGTCACGGTAATCCGGGTTCCGGCCAGCCGCGGACGACCGCCCCGAATCCCCGGTGTGGTTTCAATATGGCGTGACAAGCTTTTACTCATCGAACTGGGCTGTGCAAGAGTACCCATTTTGACGTGTATTTTCTGACATGTATGTTCTGACATGTACTGACGGTGCATCAAGGCTGAACTTCACTCGGACTTCGAGAGGCTGTTCCGATGCGGCCCCGTCGCGATTGTCACACTTTGGTCAGCCTTTGGGCCGCCAACGACATGGCCAAGAGCATGGCCAAAATCCGGGTGATTGGATTGCTGGTTCAAGCTTTGATTTTAAGAGAGCATGGAGATCTTTGCCGGTCAGGGTCAAGCCCTTAATTCGGAGGGCAGACTAGCGAGACTAGCGGGGCAAATCACTGCCGTTCAGTTCACTGCCGTTCAGCGGCTCCGTAGGAGACTGTGCCAGTTGATTCAAGGCATCAGCTAAATCTTGGGTCAGGGTGGGGGCGGCCACCTTAGCTGGGCGATCGAGATATTGCGCCAACGGGAGCGATCGCCCAATCATCACCCGCACACCACAGCGCCAACCCACCTCCGGTGAACCATATTCCACATGAATCGGCACGATATGCACACCCGGATGGCTGCGTTCCGCCTGGATTGCCATCCGCGCCAAGCCGGGCTTGAGGGGGTGCAGGTGGCCATCGCGGAAAATGTCGCCTTCCGGGAAAATCACCAAGGACTTGCCTGTTTCCAGCACTTTGATGCCGTGGCGAACGCTGGCAATGCTCGGGTTGGTGGTGTCTACGGGAAATCCACCCATGCGCTGAATAAACCAGCCTTGGAGGCCTCGAGAAGCTTCGTTGGCCGAAACCATGAAGTGCAAATCGGCGGAGCAGATGGGCCGGCCAATGGCGCAGGGAACCACCAAGGCATCCCAGCGCGATCGATGGGTGGGGGCAAATAGGAGCGATCGGGCGTTTTGGGGCAGGTTTGCCAAGCCCTCGATCGTCACGGAACCAAAATAGGTTGGCAACACAACCCGTCGGGCCAGGGGATAGAGCACCCGCGCGAGCCAAGGCAACACACAGGAGCGAATCGACCCAGAATCAACCACATGATCCATGGCTTGATGATTCGTGGTTTGGTGAGTCGGGGTTTGGTAATCCTTGGTTTGTTGGTGAGTCGTGGCTTGATGGGTTAGCTCCGGGGCTGCTGGGGGTGTGGGCTGCTGTCCGGTGGAAGAATTAGCCCGATCGCCGTTGTTGGAGGAAAGATTGCGTTCCGCATTCAGCGGGTCGTCTAGCTGCATCACTGTCCCCCGCGCCGTCCCTGGCACCGAATCACTCACGATCGACATGGTGACGGTGCTGCCGGTCGGTCTGGATGGCCCTTGGGCAGTCGGGGCGTTCGGCACAACCTCAGTAGAAGCAGAGTTTAGACGCATCATGGGCAGCTAGAGTTCCCCGACCGGTTGGATATTCTTCATGGTTTCTGAGGCTAACAATACCAGGTTGATTCTGCTGGCCAGTTCATGCACCGTCTGGGCAAGGGCCGGGGCGGGGATCGGTGGCTGGGAGCCGGCGTTCTCGCCACCACAAGCCTTGGGCGAACTGGGGCAGACCCGCAGTGAGCGCAACTTTGTTAACCCAGTACGTTGATGGGTGGATCGCTTTTTGTAACAAATCCTTAATAATCATTCTATGGGATCTCACCCCCATGGAATTTCACCCCGATCGCAATTACCAGCTCATTGCCGCTAGGTTTCTACCCAATTTCTGCGAAATCTCTGCGAAATCCCTGCGAAATCCCTGCGAAATCTTGGCTCAATCCCATGCTCCTGTTGGTTCAATCTTTCTGAATTGAGTTTTTTGTGCGGGACTGAACTGGTCTTGAGTTGATCTCCAAGTTGATCTCCAAGTTGATTCCCAGCCAAGCTTGCGCAAACCCTGAGCCTGTTGGGCTTTTTCTGAGCGCTGTCTGAATCTTTTGCTAAATTCTTTGCCAAAACCCTATGTACGAAGCTACTGCCCGATCGAGCGATCGCCCCGTCATGACTCCCAAGGGCGATCGACCCCAGCCCGCCCTTCTCAAAACCTTTTGGGCCGATGCCCTATCCGTATTTTGGGGCGACTGGCTGAAATTGCGAGTGCGGGTTGGGCAGGTGGCCGCTTCGGGGCTGGTGTCCCCGCTGATTTATATCCTGGCTTTCGGGTTGGGGTTGGGAACCTCCCTCGATGCCGTGGCCAAGCCTTCCGCAGGCGATAGCTATTTGGAATTTATCTTGCCGGGGATGGTGGCCCTGTCTTCCATGGCCATTAGCTTTGGGGGCACAACATTTTCAATTTGCGGCGATCGCCTGTTTACCAAGACCTTTGAGGAAATGCTGCTTGTGCCGGTGCATCCCTTGGCCATGCATCTGGGACGGATGATGGCGGGCATTGTGCGCGGCCTGCTGACGGCTGGCTCGGTGATTTTGGTAGCGGTGTTGTTTACGGGCAAGGTTTGGAGCTTTTTAAATCCGCTCTTTTTGCTGTTGCTGGTGCTCAACTGTGCTGTGTTTGCGGGCTTGGGGGTGATTGTGGGCCTTTCGGTGCAGTCCCTGGAAATGGTGGGGCTGTACAACAATTTTCTGATTGTGCCCATGTCCTTCTTGGGGGCCACGTTTTTTGACCCGGCCAAGTTGCCGCCGCTGCTGAAACCGATCGTCTATTGCCTGCCCTTGACCTACACCAGCATTGGCCTGCGATCGGCTGCTTACCTTCCCCTGAGCGAGTTTCCTTGGTATAGCATCCCAATTTTGCTGGCGGTGGCCACGGTGCTGGCGTTTTTGGGGGCCCAGCGGTTTTCTCAGCAGCAAGATTAGCGACTGTCCCCGGGGTGAATGGATGGCGATTGCTGGGAATCGGTTGCCATGGTTCCGCAGCAGTCGATCGCGATTGGGTTGTGATCGGTCTTGATTGGTAGCACCTCAGTGGCGATCGGTCGTAATTGGCTGAGTCGCTATGGGTTCGCCGGAACCGCCAAAAGCCATACCCGATCAACGGGGATCAAGATCGCAACATCAGGCGATCGCGATCGCAGACTCTAACGGGTTTGCGGCCGAAACTTAAGGCTAGAGCGCTTCATAGTCTCTAACCCTGTACTCTCGCAAATCTTGACCCAGTGTTTGGGTTGGGTGCGCCCGGTGCTTCCATTCCTCAACACAGGACAGCTCAGAAACTGGACAACGTGATCCTGAGCCTGAGCCAGGGCCCCGAAACAGAGAGTCAGAAAACCGCTGGATGGTGATTCACCCCCGCCTCGATCGCAGTGTGAACCCTGTTGATTGCCGCCGAAACCAAGGCGCGATCGAGACCGATCAGAATCAGGCACTTGTTGCCAATCCAATCCAGCCGTTGACGACGGTGACTAGGAGGTAAAAAGCTATGCAACGTCAGGGATTAGAAGGTCTGGTTCGGTTTTTGCAAGAAGATTTGCAGTTGAGTGCCGCAGATTTGGCGCTGGCCCTCAAGCATCCCGACAGTGGCAACAATTTGCCAACGATATTGTGGCAATACGGGGCAATTACCACGCAACAGCTTGATCGGGTGTTCGATTGGCTGGAACGGTGGATGTCGCCCGAAGGAATTTAACGGCTGGCGGTGCGCGGTTGTGAACATGCGGTTGGGGCAATTGGTCCCAGCTCGGAGCCGCGCAAAGTAGCTCCGAGCCAAGCCAAAGCCGATGCAAAGCCGATGCAGCGCAAATTCAGGGCCAAAGGTTCAAAAGAGCGTTGGGCGATCGCGCCAAGGCGGTTCGGTTCTGACGACCCCCAGTTGCTCATTTGCTTGTTAGATTGTGCTTGTTCATCGGAGACCATGCGCACCGTCCACCCGCGAGGTTTGAATCGTGGCCCCAAAACTGAACCCCATGTCTAACTTTTGGAAAAGCGAGCCAACCACCGATCGCGAACCGAGCGAATCGTTGATGCGATACATCCAATCCCTCAATCCGGAAACGATCGCCCACCTGTCGCGGCCGGCTTCCCCGGAAACGATTCGGATGATGGAGCACAACATCGTGGGTTTGCTGGGCGTGTTGCCCGGCGAGCAGTTTGATGTGTCCATCACCACCAACCGCGAACATTTGGGGCGGCTGTTGGCTTCGGCCATGATGAGTGGCTACTTTTTGCGGAATGCTGAGCAACGGATGAGTTTTGAAAAGTCCTTGCAAAACTGGTCGGGTGATTTGGCTGGCGACGCGCCGACGGCAGATTAGGCCCGATTCGGTTCAGTAGCCGGTTGTTCCATTGACTTTGGGTGATTTTGCGCTCTTCAATTGCTGAAACCTTAGAACCGCTGCCGGTTTCGGCGGCGGTTTTACAGCGATCGCTCCTGGATTGGTACGATCGCCACGGCCGCGACTTGCCTTGGCGAACCCCCCCGGACGTGTTGGATCCTTACCGGGTTTGGGTTTCGGAAATTGCCCTGCAACAAACCCAAGTCAAAACCGTTTTGCCCTACTACCAACGGTGGTTCGATCGATTTCCCACGATCGCTGATTTGGCGCAGGCCGATTTGCAAGCGGTGCTGAAAGCCTGGGAAGGCCTGGGCTACTACAGCCGGGCCCGCAATCTGCACCGGGCTGCCCAGTTGGTGATGGAACGGCATGGGGGACAATTTCCCCGCACCCTGGCCGAGGCGCTCGCCCTGCCTGGCATTGGCCGCACCACGGCCGGCGGCATCCTAAGTTCTGCCTTTAATTTGCCCTTGCCCATTTTGGACGGCAACGTGAAGCGAGTGTTGGTGCGGTTGATTGCGCTGCCCGTTGCGCCAGCCAAAGCGCTCGATCGCCTCTGGGCCGCCTCCGAAGCGGTGGTCTCGTTCGATCGCCCCCGAGACCTCAACCAAGCCCTCATGGATTTGGGGGCCACGGTTTGCACCGCCCGGAAGCCGGCCTGTTTGGTTTGTCCCTGGATGGCATACTGTCAGGCATACCAAACCAACCAGCAGCAGCAAATTCCCGTGAGCGAACCGAAAGCACCGATTCCCCACAAAGTGATTGGCGTGGCCGTGATCCGCAATCCCCAGGGGCAAATCTTGATCGATCGCCGGCCCGCCGAAGGGTTATTGGGCGGCCTATGGGAATTTCCGGGCGGCAAAGTGGAACCCAATGAGTCGATCGCCGAATGCATCCGCCGGGAAATTCAAGAAGAATTAGGCATTGAAATTGCCGTCGGTGAAGAACTGATTGTGGTGGATCATGCCTACACCCACTTCAAAGTGTCGCTGCATGTGCATCTTTGCGAGCATCTGCAAGGGGAACCCCAGGCGATCGAGTGTGATGAAGTGCGTTGGGTAACCCTTGCCGAAATTGACCAATTTCCCTTCCCCAAGGCCAACACCACCATCATCGAAGCCCTGAAACAGCGCTTTCCTGATGCCTAGAGAAGATTGCTCCAAAAAAAATCAGGCTCTAAAAACAAGGGCACACGATCGTGCGCCCTGCTTGATCTGAATTGTTGACATCCTCCCCGCCCTAAAGGAGCAGGGATTCCCAGACCTCACGATCTGGGTTTCTGCTTCATAGCACCTGCCTTCCGAGACTTGCTCTCTTCGGGTCTTACGGTCGCTCCACAGACTGAAACCGCTAGTCCAGCAGCCAAAATATCCCGTGCATCGTATCAGCTAGAATCTAAGATGTCGAGCAAATCCGCCCTAAAAGGGCGGGGTTTCAGACCTTTTTCTTTTTGATGAAAACCAGTTCACGAGACCTCTTGCATCAATCAGCCCCCCTTGGGAGAAGGGGTTGGGGGATGAACGCTCCTAGCCGATTCGCGTCAGAGGTCTATTGAGTAGCTCTAGATTGAGTAGCTCTCAGGGATTTGCATCGCCCGGGCCAACTCAGCCGCCACCAAAGGCCGCGAGAATTCCGGTGGCGGCAACTCGCCCCGACGCAGCATTTCGCGCACCTTCGTGCCCGACAGGTGAATCCGCTCGTCCGGTTCGCTGGGGCTGGTCTTGGTGGTGGCCATGCTTTGGGTGCGCTTGCAGTAGAACGCGTGCTCGAACTTCAGCGGCATGATTCCCAACTCACCCGGCGCAAACTCATCGAAAATGTGCTGCGCATCGTAGGTTCCGTAATAGTCACCCACGCCCGCATGGTCACGACCCACGATGAAATGCGTGCAGCCATAGTTCTTGCGAATGAGGGCATGGAAAATGGCTTCCCGGGGGCCCGCATAGCGCATGGCGCAAGGGTTGATGGCCAAAATCACCCGGCCACGGGGGAAATAGTGCTCCAGCATGATTTCATAGCAACGCATCCGCACATCGGCGGCAATGTCATCGCTCTTGGTCACTCCCACTAGGGGATGCAGGAACAGACCATCGGTGATTTCCAGGGCGCACTTGATGATGTATTCGTGGGCGCGGTGGATCGGGTTGCGGGTTTGAAAGGCCACGATCGACTTCCAACCCTTGTCGCGGAAAGCATGGCGCGAGTCGATCGGGTCAATTTGATAGAGCGGGAAGCGAGGATCTGGCTCGCGTTCCAGCAACCACACGGGCCCAGCTAAATAAGTTGCCCCTTGGCCGTAAACCACCGCCACGCCGGGGTGTTTCTCTTCGTTGGTGCGATAAACGTTGAGGGCTTCCCGGGTTTTGTCGTAGTGATATTTCTCCGTCAGCTCCAGCACGCCAATGAAGCGACCGGTGGGATCGTCTAGGCGCACCAATTGCCCTTCGCTGAGGGTGCTGGCCTGCTCATCGGTCACGGGCAGGGTCACGGGAATTGCCCAGGGCAGCCCGTTGGCCAAGCGCATGTCGTCAACCACGGTCTTGTAGTCCGCTTGGCCCATGAAGCCATCGATCGGGCTGAACGCGCCGATGGCGATCGCGATCAGGTCACAGACGGCGCGATCGTCCAGGGAAATGCGCGGCAGGTGGTCGGCCTTGCTCAGGAATTCGGCCTTTTGCTCAGGGCTGGCAATGCGGTTAATCAGCGTGCCGCCGTGAGGGGCGATCGCGTCGGCTATACGGGTCATGGAACTCGGGGTGAGGTTGCTTCAAGACAATAATCAGTAAAAATTCAACACTAAAATGGTCGCCTTGTGGCCGGCTAGGGGATAGCCAGGGTTTTTCATCTCCAACCACGTTTTAGTTAAAAAATGCCCTTTAGTTAAAAAATGCCCTGGTTTGCAGATATAGCCCAATCACAAGGGGAATGACCACATAGGCATAGGATCGAAGATTTGCAATGGCAATAGATCGGCCAAGATGAACTGAAGGGTTGGGCAGCCACTTCGCTAAACAAGCTCCCTCGATCGCCCAACTCATCGCCCAGCCAATCATAAAATAGGTAAAGGCACAAAAAAGCTCAATCCAAAAGGGAAACTTGGCATTGATAATGCCAATAATGACCAATGCCAATACTAAATTAAAAGGCCAAAACAACAACCATAGCCATCGCCAGCCAACAGACCAGGGTGTTAGCTGCCGCAAAGCATCATGGGTTGTCAGTCCCATTAAACCTAGGCAGCCCATGAGTACGAAAGTAATTCTTCGGTTCCAGTCATCACCGTAGCTTAAAAACGGTATGCCAACCAACCCAAATGAAAAAACAAGACCTGTGATTGATGAAACCAAATTAGCGCCAGTTACTGCAATCCAAACTCGCTTAGAGGAATAAGTTTCGCGCTTAAGGATTGTGATTGCTTCAATAGCAATGATGGCCACCAAGCCCCACCCAAAGCTGATGAATGATGCGAAAAGAGGCAAGTTAAACAGGGAAACGGCCATGGGTGGCCAGCTATTGGCCAAAGCTGCTTGGGGCAGGGCGATCGCCACTAACATCGCGATCGTGCCTGTAGCCCAGATCAGTAGACGGGGATGGATGGCAGAAAACGAAAACCAACGAGGGCGATTTGATTTTTGGGGTGTTGCCCTACGATGATGGGTAGGTGGATGATCCATGGGTTGGCGCATTGAGTTTGGACTGAATTTTCATTTGAGGTGGTGATTGTGCAGGGAGATATTAATCAAAATACTAATCGGGAAGTTAATCAGGATATCAATCAGGAATCTGGTCAAGAATCTGGTCAGGGAACTCATCAAGAAGCCATGAATAAATTTCCGGAATTTTTACCTGAAGCAGTGGCAAGTCTAACGGAACCAGAGTCGATCGACTTTGTGCGTCAAATTCAGCGCCAAACGATCCAGACTTCCTGGCCCTATCCCCATAGTGTATTGCCGATCGAAACCAGTTTCGTCACGGGTCAACCGCCGGAATTGCGCGATCGATTGCCCGATGCGCCACCTATTTTGCTAGTTCATGGCTTTGACAGTTCACTGTTGGAATATCGTCGATTGTTCCCACGCTTAGTTCAGCAATCTGCCACTTGGGCCGTGGACTTGTTGGGGTTTGGGTTCACCGATCGCCCTGAGAAGTTGGAATTTACCGCTGAAGCAATTCGCACCCATTTATATTGCTTTTGGCAGCAAATCATTGGGCGGCCAATGGTGCTGGTGGGGGCTTCCATGGGGGGTGCAGCCGTGATGGATTTTGCCCTCACCTATCCGGAGGCGGTGCAGAAAGTGGTGTTGCTGGATAGCGCTGGATTTGTGGGCAAACCGATCGCCAGCCGGTTTTTGATTCCGCCCTTGGGACAATGGGCCACGCAATTTCTGGCGAATAAAAAGGTGCGATCGGGCATTGGGCGCAAGGCCTACGCCGACCCCGATCGCTGTGCCACCGAAGAGGCCTATCGTTGCGGTGCGTTGCATTTGGGAATGCCCCGATGGAGTGAGGCGCTCATTTCCTTCACTCGCAACGGTGGTTATACCATTACGGGTGATCGCATTGCCCAACTGCCCCAAAAAACCTTGATTTTGTGGGGCGATCGAGATCAAATTTTGCCCAAAGCCACAGCCCAAAAATTTCAAGCGGCGCTGCCCAAAAGTCAATTTATTTGGGTGGAAAATTGCGGACATGTGCCCCATTTGGAACAGCCCGATCGCACAGCCCAAGCGATTCAAAATTTCTTGGAAGAATAGGGCCTGTGGATCATTTCAATAATGGGATCAATCAGGGATCCGTTTTGGTTTTGCAGATATCCTTGTGATTCGGATTGGCAGGCCCAAAAAAGGGCGATCGCCCTCAGACGATCGCCCCATGCGAGATGAATTGAACCCAGCTTCCTAGCGAATATATTCCTTCAAGATGCTGTTGCGGTTCGGGTGGCGTAACTTCCGCAGGGCCTTCGCTTCAATTTGGCGAATCCGTTCACGGGTCACGTTGAAAATTTGCCCAATTTCTTCCAGGGTTTTCATCCGACCGTCATCCAAGCCATAGCGCAACCGCAGCACATCGCGCTCACGGGCACTGAGCGTATCGAGCACGCTTTCTAAATCTTCCCGCAGCAGGTTCTTGGAAACGCGATCTTCCGGCGTTTCGCCGTCGGATTCAATGAAATCGCCCAGGCGCGAATCTTCTTCCTTCCCGATCGGGGTTTCCAACGAAATTGGCAACTGAGCCGACTTGGCGATGAACCGCAACTTTTCGATCGTCATTTCCATCCGCGTTGCAATCTCTTCTTCTGTGGGCTTGCGGCCCATCTCTTGAGACAGCAACTTGGTGGTTTTCTTAATCCGCGAAATGGTTTCGTACAGGTGTACCGGTAGGCGAATTGTCCGGGATTGGTCGGCGATCGCCCGGGTGATTGCCTGCCGAATCCACCAAGTGGCATAGGTGGAGAATTTATAGCCCTTTTCGTGGTCAAACTTTTCGGCGGCGCGAATCAGACCCAAGCTACCTTCTTGGATCAAATCCTGGAACGACAGGCCGCGGTTCATGTATTTCTTGGCGATCGAAACCACCAAGCGCAGGTTTGACTGCACCATTTTGTCCTTGGCGCGCCGACCCACATACAGCCGCTTCCGGAATTCCGGCAAGCCCATATTCAACGCTTCAGCCCACTCTCGATCGTTCGGTGCGCGATCGAGTTGATCCAGCAGCTTTTCATGAACCCGTTCGATTTCTAGCAGGTCAGCAATCTTACGGGCCAGTTCAATTTCTTCGTCGGCTCGCAGCAGGCGAATTCGACCAATTTCTTGAAGATATAGCCGAATTGAATCTTCGGTGTAGTGCTTTTTCTTAGCAGCCGTGCGACGACGGGACGCGGCCGCTTTGCCAGGCTGCTCTTCATCTTCCTCGTCGAGTTCGGCAGACGGGTCATCATACTCATCAATATCGACCTCATCTTCATCCTCTGTGGTGAGTAGCTCTAGCTCGACCTCTACATCATCCACAGCATCAGTCAATACGTTCATTTCTTCGAGTACGGTTTTGGCCTGGGTCATGCCGAGTCCTCTCGCTCCTTTCAACGAAGTGGGGTAGATATGCAGTGATCAGTGGGAAGTTGGAAACTGCGACGGTTGCGGAAACAGGCACTGAAGGGCTGGCAACGCCGCAGTCTGGGCTGGATTTTTTGCCGAGATCCAGATTAGCCCCAGATTTTTGAAATGTCCCAATAAACTGTAGCCTGTCTTACGAAATTTTGCCGGGACGATCGAAAATTTGCTGGCAATTAACTCCAAAAATCACAACAAACAGGCAAGAAACAACCGATTGGCCGCTGATTTGCCGCCCATGACCGATCTTGTGTCGGCTGAAGTGGGCAATTTGGCTAGGGTTTAAGTTATGAGTTATTGATATTTCCCTGGATAAGCGGCAATTGTTGTCAGCGGAGGAACGGTCTCTTTCCCCCGATCGCCCCGGTCACGGTCGCTGAAATACTTCCAGCGATTTTATCTCCCTAGACAGGCTGGAGTGGGGCTGATTTACAAACCTCCAAAGTGATGCTTCAGCGTTCTCTTGTGCCTTCCTCTGTTGTAACACGCTCTTTTCTAAATCACAGGGCTACTGATTTCATTTGGTTTTCATTTTTCGAGTTTTCATGTTTGGGATTTTAATTGGCCAATCCTGCAGGGCGCGAATAACAGTTCAGTGGATTGGAGTGATTGATGAGTTGATCGCGTATTCATCAATCCAGCATTGACCAAGTATTCAACGTATTCAACGATTATTCATTCATCGGACATTTGATCGATCGCCTGATTGATCGGGCGATCAGTTGGTCTTGGTGAAGTCGGGTTGAGAGCGTTCTGCTCGATCGCATTCCAAAGTCGATCGACCGTCACAAACTGCCACCCCCGATCGCGCAGGGCCGGAATCAGTTGCGCCACGGTTTCGACCACATCGCGCCCGCCACAGGGCCCATCGTGCAACACAATCAGCGAACCGTTTTGCACCTGATCCAAAACCCGCCGCTGCACCACTGCCGGCCCAGGATGCGTCCAATCTTCCGGCACAACGCTCCACAGGACTGGTCGATATCCCCAACTGCGCCACTGAGCCAAGGCCCCGGGCAAAAATAGCCCGTTGGGTGGCCGCACATCTCGCACATGGTGTTGCACCCAAGTCGGATCAAGCTGACAGGCCTGGGCGATCGCCCGTTGGGTGCGTTTTAAATCCCGTTGAAGTTCGTCTGGCCTGAGGCGGGGAAACGATCGGTGACGGTAGCCATGGAGGCCAAGCCAGTGGCCCGCGTCCCAAACCTGTTTGGCAACGGCAGGAGCCTGATCGACCCAACAGCCCAACCAAAAAAAGCTAGCGGTCACCTGCTCTTGGGCCAACAGGCGCAACAGGGCTGGCGTATATTCCGGGTGGGGCCCGTCGTCAAAGCTGAGAGCAATTTCCCGGTGATCGGGATTGCCGGCCCACAGACCCAAGGGAAAACCGGCCGCCAAGACTGGATAGAGGCGTGGATAGAGCCAAGCAAACTGCATTGCTGAATGGGCCGGCTAAATTAGCAAACTAGGTTGGCGAGCTAAATTGGCAAACTAGGTTGGTGAGCTAAATTGGCGATCGCGCCGGACGGGGGCGAGGGGTTGTGCCGCCTGAACGTTACGGGTTCGTAGGATTGGTGTTTGGAGGATTAGCGTTCGCAGGATTGGCATTGGGCAGCGCCTCGGCCGGTTGCAAAAGCCGCAGCGTGCTGAGGGCCCGTTCGTAGCCCTCGCGATCGCCCCGACGGGCGAATAACCGGGCCGCCTGTTGCAAGTTATCCACGGCCTCTTGCAGATTGCCCACGGCCGCTTGGGCGATCGCCCGATTGTGCAAAGCTTCCGCATCGTCCGCCGCGATTGCCAGGGCGCGATCGTAATCTTCAATGGCCCGGAAATAGGCCTGCTGTTGCACCAACAAATTAGCCCGATTGAAATAGGCATTGGCGTATTGGGGATCCAGCTCGATCGCCCGGTTATAGTCCGCCATGGCCGCCAAGGGATTGTCTAGGGCCGCGTAGGCCGTCGCTCGATCGTTATAGGCCTCCACCAAGGCCGGATTCAGTCGCAGGGACTCTGAAAAAGCTTCGATCGCCTGCTGGAGCTTGCCCGCCGCCGCCAAGGTGGTTCCCCTGGCATAGGCCGCTTGGGCCTGTTGACTGCGGGCTGCATTGGGCTGGGGTGGTTTGGGTTCTGCCGGGCCGGGTGGCGGATTGCGGGCCGGTTGCGGCGATCGGGAGCGAGCGGGGTTGGTTGGTTGAGGGCGGCGTGGCTGGGATGGCCCTTGGGCCTGAGCGGCCGGCGCGATCGGCAACCCAAGCAGCCCGATCGCCCCCAAAAGTATCCAAAATCGCCGTCTCTGTCCGTTGAATGGTTTCCAGAGGAACCTAGACCGATCTAGCCCAGACCGATCTAGCCCAGACCGGCCATTCCGATCTCCCGAACATTGTCCGAGAACCGGTTGAGCCGATCGTTGTGGATCCTTAAGCCTCATCCGTGGGTTGAGAGTTGGAAGAAGGGTTAGACGAATCTCCCGGCGAAGCATCAAACAACGCATCCAGACGGCTGCGGGCATCTTCAACTGTGATTGACTTCATCACCAACAGGGGTTCACGAATCGGCTGCCCCCGATCATCCAGCATTTCCGGGTGCAGCGAGATGGGCGGTTGAGCCGATGCCGCCCCCCGCGTTGAATGATCCACTCGATCGGCCGTGCGGCCCGCCTCAGTTCCCAGTGTGAAGAGATTGCGGACTAAATTCCCGATCGCCAAGAATGCCAACACTGCAAAGGCCAGGATATACAACACCTGTAGCACGGCCGTCGTCTCCCTAACGGATGATCTCTAAATAAATAGTCTCTAACATGATCTGAGAAGGCGATTACCCCGCCGAACCCGAAGGATTCTGTTCAGCCCGGAACCGCATTGCCACATGCCAGCATTCCTGAACTAGGTTGTGCCAAGGCATGAGGGTTGATGTTTCAACACCCACCTGGGCCCCCATGGCCTCAAAGAGCAACTGAGTGCTGCTCACTTCCTGTTGGGCCTGTTTGACCCGTGCCAGCAAGCTTTCCTGTTGCTCATCGCTCAGAAACGACAAGCGCTCCGATTCCAGCAAGGTGCGCGATCGCCCAAACCAATATTGAAAATCTTCAAGCAGCGGCTGCAAGATGGTCTTCAGCAGATTGGGATCGGGAGGGGTAGGAGCCGACATAGGCAAATTAGAAACTAACCAATCTACATACAAGCTTAACGCTATTCATCTTTCGTAACATTTTTTTGGAAGATTTCGCATCATCTCTTGCAGCACCAAGGGCCAAGCCATGATCAGGATGAGGGCCAGTCGTCATGTCTTGGGATCACGCAAAAGCGGTTACTCTTCCATGCCCTAACCACCCCAAACAAGGGGCTTAAGCCCCTTGCCCCCACGACTCCTACGGTTCGCCCTTGCCCCACGACTCGTCACGGTGGAATCAGGGGTTTGGGCAATTGGACGACCAGCCCTAAAGACCCAAATCAAACAGGCGAGCAATCCGCTTGCGCACCCACTGCACCGGGTTGCTGTCATCTTCATCGGCCGCAATCAGGCCCAAGGCCCGAAGCTGGGCCTGTCGATCGCGCAATTCCTCTTGGCGCACGGACAGTTCCCGCACAATCACCTCCGCGATCGGGGGATGCTTCCGCAACAACTCCGTGAACCCCTGCTGATTAATGGCAAACAGCAAGGTTTCCTCATTGGCGCTCACCGTTGCCGTGCGCGGAATGCCCAGCATCAGCGCCAGCTCCCCAAAGAAACTCCCCGCTGCCAAATCTGTCAAGTGCTTATCCAACTCCGCCACAAACACCTTGACCGATCCCGACAGCACAATATAAAAGCTATTGCCCGGATCTCCTTCCCGGAACAGAATCTCATCCGGCTTGAGGCGCTGACGGTAACCACACTCAATCACCCGCCGCAGATCCAAATCATTCAGATGCGAAAAGTAGTGAACCCGTTTCAGGGATTCCGTCAGCAGGCTCGATCGCGTTTCGCTGGGAATTTGGCGTTGGGCCAAGGGTGCAAGGGGTACAGCGGCCGTTGGGTCACTGCCGCGCCCGAGGGGATAGAGCACTTCCGGGTTCCGTAGCCACAAATCTCGTTGAGGGAAGGGAATTTCAATGCCCTGTTGATGAAATCGATACTCGATCGCGCAGTTGAGGGCATGGCGAGCATCAAACTCCCGTTCATAGCCCCGAATCCAAACCCGCAGATCAAAGTCCAGCCCATGATCGCCCAACCCCAGCAAAATTACCGTGGGAGCCGGATCATCTAGCACCATAGACTCGGAATAGGCCACATCCAACAGCAATTCCGTCACCACCAACGGATCACTGCTGTAGGCCACGCTGACTTTGATATGAAGCCTCGCGGCTAAGTTGTTGTAGTGCCAATTAATGACCCGTTTTTCCACTAAATCGCTGTTGGGAACGATCACATGGGCTCCATCCAGGGTGCGAATCACGGCCGATCGCAGGGCCACCTCCACCACATGACCCGCCAGCCCATCGAACTCAATGAAATCCCCCACCCTCAGCTTGCGCTCCAACAGCAGGTTCAAGCCACCCACAAAGTTTTTGGTGATATTTTGCAGGCCCAAGCCCACACCAACCCCCAAAGCTCCGGCCGGCACAGCGAGGGAATTGAGATTAAACCCTGCACTTTGCAGCAACATGATGAAAATCAAAACGCCGCCGCTGTAGCTGACAATGCCGGCGATCGGTCCGCGATTTCCTTCATCAATGCGGAGCTTGGCAAGCAGGCGGTTTTGCAGAAATCCCTTGATGATTCGAGCACCGCCGTAAACCAGGGCGCTGTAGAGTACCAATTGCAGTAAAAACCCGAGAGAAATAACCGTTTCGCCCAGTTGAAACAGGGGCGTTTGCAGCAAATCCAGAAGGCCTTGCTGAAGGGGTTTTAACCAGTTCATGTTAGGAAGATGCGAGCAACCTAGAGGCTGAAATCAAGCCAAACTAGCCGTTATTTGACCGAACTACTGTAGTTGAGTTTCCGATTCTGAGGTTGCGGCCTGGGCCCGATCGCCCAGGGATTGCAGCCATTGACCCAGGGCCGGAGACTTGGATGTGAATTGCACCAAAACGTGATTTGGGCGATCGGGGCTGGGGAGCACTTTGACATAAACTTCGCGGTTTTCCGAGCCAGGGGGCAGGGTATCCGGGGCAGAGGCTTCCGTCAGGTTCAGCTTGAGATTTGTTAGGGGCTTGGTTAAGGCCTGGGGGTTCGGGGCCGGAGCATTGCTGGCCGGGTTGATTGCCCCTTGGATTTTCAGCCAACCGCCTTTGGTAGACAGTTCCACCAAGGCAACGGCCCAAGCCTGACTGCTGACATGTTTGCCATCCAGGGGTTGGGCGGTGAATTGAAGGGGGGCGATCGGGTAGTAAGTTTCCTGGGCCCGTTCCAGGGTGAGGTGATAGGGCACACCCACGCCGCCCACATCGTAAATGGTGATCGGTTCGGGAACGCCCTTGGGTTGCACCTGTTGGGTGGCGGCGATTTTGACGTAATCGGAGCCGCCAGCTTCTTCAAGGGCCGATTCGGTAATCAGAATTTGGCCCCCGATCGTGTAGGACTCAATGCGATAGGTCAGGTTGACTTGGGCCCCCACCACGCCGTATTTGGCTCGTTTGTAGGAACCGATGTTGCCGACCACCACTTCGCCCGTGTTGATGCCAATGCCCATTTCCAAGGGTTGGTAGCCCATTTCGCGCATTTTGGCGTTCACACCGCCCATGGCTTGCTGCATGGCGATCGCACAGGCGATCGCCCGTTTGCCATCGTCCGATCGGGTGGTGGGGGCCCCAAACAGCACCAAAATTCCATCCCCCATAAACTCATCGATCGTGCCCTGAAAGTCCGTGATCGCATCGGCCATGGCTTCCAGGTAGAGGTTAATAATTTCGATCACTCTTTCCGGGGGCAACCGTTCGGCGGTGGCTGTGAACCCTCGCAGATCGGAAGTCAAGATGGTGATTTTGCGCCGTTCCCCGCCCATTTTCAGGCCCTCGGGATCTTCCAGCAGATTGGCGACTACTTCATTGTTCAGGTACCGGCCAAAGGTGTTGCGGATCTGTCCGGCGGTGCGGGCCAGGTAAAGGGCCACCATGGTCGCTCCCACCAACCAAGACAACAGGGGCGGCACAAAGGGAATCCACAGGCCTTGGATCATGGCCCCTTGGCAAATTCCCCACAACAGCAACACCAAGCTGCCGGAACCCCCAATGCCCCAAATGGCAATCCAACGGCGCGAGTCTGGCAGTCGCAACAACCAGGCCAGGGTGGAACCCACGGCGGCCCAGCCCACAATCCATAACCACTCGATCGGCTCCTGCCAGGTGGTGAGGAGGGGGCGATTGTCGAGGGCGGCGGCAATTACTTCGCTGGTGAAGTGGGCATGGATTTCAACCCCGGCCATTCTTTGGGGCAGTTCTAGGGGTTTGCCGCTGTAGGGCGTGAGGAATAGATCGCGGCCGCTCTCGCTGATGTTGCCAATGAGTACCACCCGATCGCGGGCCCAGTTGGTGGGGAGTTTGCCATCCACCAAATCCCGCAAGGAAACGATTTCAAAGGAACCACTCCCGCCGCGATAGTTCAGCAGCAGTTGATTGCCCGCATCGTTGGCACGAATGTAGCCGCCGTCATGGCTCCGAAACCGCCGAAAAATGGCGTTTTTGAGCTGAAAGGCTCCGGGTTCGGCAGCCACGGCTTCGGGGGCGACGTTTTCTGGATACAGATACAGCAGGGCCAGGTAAAGGCCCAAACCGTAGATTTTGTTGTTTTCGGTGTCTTGGGTATCGATTAAAACTCGCCGCACTTTGCCATCCGCATCCACCACAAAGTCATTAGTGCCCACTTGCCCTTTGGCGGCTAGGGCGGGGGGCGCGGCAACCCGATCGGCGGCGGTTTCCCCCCGCACCTTGGCAATGCCCACCAGGTAATCCGTGTTGTTAAACAGGCGCACCAGGTTGGCGTGACCGGGTTCCTGGGGCAAGTCGCGGTAAATATCCAGCCCGATCGCCCGGGGGCCCATGGCCTTTAACCGTTCGATCGCCTGGGCATAGACCCCATCGGGCAGGGTTGTGGTGCCAAACCGCTGCAAGTCGGCATCGGTGATCCCCACAATCGCTACGCGTCGATCGGGAGCCTCTGCCGGCCGGGCCTGGAGCATTTGGTCATAGGCTAACCATTCCAGCCCTTGCAGGAGGCCAACCTCCCGCATCCCCAAAACGAAGCCGGTGGCCGTGGGAACCGCCAGCAGCACGCCCCGCCACCGCCAAACCCACCGTTTGAGCATTTTGGCCCAGGATTTCATAACTGCCGATTAACCATAGAACCGGATGGGGGAAGCGGCACGGGCAACCTAATTCAGGCTAATTCAATTCAGGCTAATTCAGGAGTCGAGCGCTGGCGAGGCCTTGCAGTCCCACCGATTCCAACAGGCTTTGCCATTGATCCGGTTGGGTGGTTTGGAGGGCAATGGCCGTGGCCAACGTGTCGTACCACAGGCGCGCTTCTGCCAGGACTTGGGCCCGCTGGAAGGGATCGCGGACTGCGCTGAGGCGGCGGTTAACGCTGTCCGGCAGGGCCACGAGTTTCACTTCCCCGATCGCGGCCACATCGCTGGCTCGATCGCTGGGGTCACAAACAATCGAAAAAGCCCAGTTGTAGGTTTTGCCCGTTTGCAGCGCCTTGCCAGGGCTGAGGAGGGACATTTTTAAAATCCCTGCCTGACCGGTGAGCGGCACGGCTTGGCGATCGATCAAATTGCCGTCTTGATCGGCCACCACCAATTCTGCGGTTTTGACCACCGTGGAGGGCACGTAAACAAAGACCGTTGGGTTGGCGCTGGTGGCTTGGCCTGACTGGTTTTGGGGCAACAACAAGGTCAAGTTGGGCCCCGTGGCCGCAATACATTCACCGCCCCGGGTGCCGCCGCCAGTGGTGCGGTTGGGGCCGCCCCGATCTTCCGTTTGGGGAAACCGCAGCCCGGAGCGAGGTGCCCCAAAGCGAGTGCCACCCCCGATCGTGCGGTTGGGGCCGCCTCGGTTTTCGGTGTTGGGGAAAGCAGGCCCTGCGATCGAAGCGGCCTGGGCAGGGGCCAGGGAGAGGACAATGCCACCGCATAGCAGCATGGCAACTGCGCTTCGGGTCGCCAATGGGTTCCGAGTGGGCATTTTATTCTGAAGGTCGCTCATGACTGGTTCTCCAGCGTGCGTTGCACTGGCTTGCACCTGCATTGCCTGACGGGTTGATTACACCCTGCGATAGAAGTTTTGGACGAGAGAGAGGGTGCCACAAGTTCCAAGGGTGGGATTAGCAAGGGTGAGACCGACGGGGAGCCAGCGCCCTGAAATGGGCTGACTGCCCTGGATTTCGCCGCTTCTGGGCAATGGAAATGGAATCTTAGTAATGGCTGATTCCAATCTTAGCTGGCTGTTTTCAGTTTGCCCCTAGCCACCAATCTGGGACATGGTACGGGCGTAGCGTCCAGTGGTTCCTGATTCGCGATTTTTGAAGTTGATCTCTGGTTTGGCTTGGATCAGTTGGCTGACTTGGGCCCGCAAGTCCTGGAGGTCAATGCCCGATCGCAGTTGGCTTTTGAGATCGATTTGGCTCGACTCATTCAGCAAACAGGGGCGCAACCAGCCATCGGCCGAAAGGCGCATTCGATTGCAGCGATCGCAGAAGCATTCGGACATTTGGCTAATGAAACCGATCGTGCCCTTGGCCCCCGGAATTTGGAACACATCGGCGGGACCATTGCCGGCGACCCAACCCGTGGTCAGGCCCCAGCGAGAGCGAATCCGTTGACGCAACTGTTCTGAATCAATCCAACCCCGATCGGCAAACAGATCCTGGTTCCCGATCGGCATGAACTCAATGAACCGCACATGCCACTGGCGATCGAGCGTCAGGGCGGCCAAGGCTTCCACCTCTTGGTCATTGATGCCCGGAATCACCACCACATTCAGCTTCAGCGGATCGAAGCCCGCCCGGTGAGCCGCTTGGATCCCATCCCAAACCTGTTTCCAGCGCGATCGCCCCCGATTCCCAATAATGACATCGAAGGTTTCTGGAATCAGGGAATCCAAGCTGATATTAATCCGTCGTAGCCCTGCGTCGTAGAGCGGTTGGGCCAAATCCTTCAGCAAAAAGGCATTAGTGGTGAGAGATAGGTCCAAGGTTTCTGGAAACTGCGCGATCGCCTGGGTAATTTCCACCACCCCTGGCCGCAATAGGGGTTCTCCCCCCGTGAGTCGAAAGCGCCGAAACCCCGCCGGCATCAGCACTTCCCGCAACAACAGCAGCAACTCCCCATCGGTCAGCAAATCCTGTTGCAACGCAAACTGCAAATCTGTTCCTTCGGGCATACAGTACTGGCAGCGGAAGTTGCAGCGGTCAATCAAACTGATGCGCAGATAATCAATCGTTTCAGCGGCCATAAGTGCCCAACCCAGTTCCTGACGAACTTGTGCGCGGCGATGTGGCCAATCATTATTCAGGATCTCGACCAAAATCCGTGCTTTTTCTTGACGGGTTCGTTCATACCCAATGGGTTATCCTTAACCGGCTTAATTGGTTCATTCATCCGCCCCATGGGTTATCATCGGGGCATTCAACGGCCATCTAGGTTGGTACACTTCTTTTGGCTCGTTAGCCCCTAGGGGCTGGCTGTGCCCGCGCTGTCCGCCGTGGACTGAGCCGCCGATCGCCCGCCCGCTTCATTCGGTTTGGTCGATCGCGTTTGGTGTCCTCGTTGCCAGCCAACGATTCGCCAGCTCAGGGCCTTCCATTCAGCCGCCGCAATTCATCAATTTTTTTTTGAGTCCAATCCTGAGTCCAATCTTTCGGATTTTTCGGATTTTTCGGATCAATCAGTTTTAATGACCTAGCGTCGGGCCGCAGCATCCTGCCTTGGCAGTCACGGTAACTGACTAGCCTAGCCCGATCGCTCCTATTGATTTCTTCATCAAAATGGCCGCTGGCAGCGAGGCTGTCCGATATGCTATTCCGTCTACCTTCTCGCTGACGACCCGTGACTACCGAAACCCTATCGCCCACCGTCACTGCTCCTGACTCCCGAGTCAATCGCCAGTTCATTGCCATTTTGGACTTTGGTTCTCAATATTCCGAACTGATTGCCCGTCGGATTCGCGAAACCCAGGTTTATTCCGAGGTTCTGTCCTATCGCACCTCCGCAGAGCAACTGCGGCAACTTAGCCCCAAAGGCATCATCCTGTCCGGCGGCCCCAGTTCCGTCTATGCCGATGGTGCGCCCCTGTGCGACCCGGAACTGTGGAACCTGGGCGTTCCCGTGTTGGGCGTTTGCTACGGAATGCAGTTGATGGTGCAGCAGTTGGGCGGCCTCGTGGAAGCAGCCGATCGGGGCGAATATGGCAAAGCGGCCCTGTTTGTGGATGACCCCACCGATTTGCTCACCAACGTGGAAGATGGTTCCACCATGTGGATGAGCCACGGAGACTCCTGCACCCAGTTGCCCAGCGGGTTTGAGGTTTTGGCCCACACGGACAACACCCCCTGCGCCGCGATCGCCGATCACCAACGCAAACTCTACGGCGTGCAATTCCACCCGGAAGTGGTGCATTCCGTCGGAGGCGCGGCCCTAATTCGCAACTTCGTTTATCACATCTGCCAGTGCCAACCCACCTGGACCACGGAAGCCTTTGTGGAAGAGGCTGTGCGCGAAGTGCGGGCCCGCGTGGGCGATAAGCGGGTGCTGTTGGCCCTGTCGGGTGGAGTCGATTCCTCCACTTTGGCCTTTTTGCTGCACAAGGCGATCGGGGACAACCTCACCTGCATGTTCATTGACCAGGGCTTCATGCGCAAAGGCGAGCCAGAGCGCCTGTTGAAGCTGTTCCAAGAGGAATTTCACATTCCCGTGGAATATGTCAACGCCCGTCGCCGCTTCATCAATGCCGTGGATGGAGTTGCCGATCCTGAGCAGAAGCGCAAAATCATTGGCCATGAATTCATTGCCGTCTTTGAAGAAGAATCCACCCGCTTGGGGCCCTTCGATTACCTGGCCCAGGGAACCCTGTACCCCGACGTGATTGAGTCGGCGGACACCAACATGGATCCCAAAACCGGCGAGCGCGTTGCCGTGAAAATCAAGAGCCACCACAACGTGGGCGGGTTGCCAGACAACTTGCGCTTCAAGCTGGTGGAACCGCTGCGGAAGTTGTTCAAGGACGAAGTGCGCAAGGTGGGCCGAGCCCTTGGCTTGCCTGAAGAGATCGTGAAGCGGCAGCCCTTCCCCGGACCGGGCTTGGCCATTCGGATCTTGGGCGAAATTACCGATGAGCGGCTGGATATTTTGCGGGATGCGGATTTGATTGTGCGGCAAGAAATTAACCGCGCCGGCCTTTACAACGACGTTTGGCAGGCGTTTGCCGTGTTGTTGCCCGTGCGTAGTGTGGGGGTGATGGGCGATAAGCGCACCTATGCCTACCCGATCGTGCTGCGGATGGTGACCAGCGAAGACGGCATGACCGCCGATTGGGCTAGGGTTCCCTACGATTTGCTGGAGACCATTTCCAACCGGATTGTGAACGAGGTGGAAGGGGTTAACCGGGTGGTCTATGATGTGACTTCCAAGCCGCCGGGAACGATCGAGTGGGAGTAGGGCTAATCATGGGTTGGCTCGATCGATCTTGATCAATCTTGATTAACCTCGATTCACGGAGCTTGGCCGAGATTCGTTGAGGTCGATCACGCCAGGTGCCCCCAAGACCAACCCTCTAGCGTAACGAATTTTCCCCAATTTAACCGATCGCTCCCCAATCTCCCCGCTCAATTCGTTGATGCGGGGACGGTCATCCTGTGGAAAACTAAACATTTTCTGTGGAAAACTCGGCCGCCCTTGTGGAAAACTCAGGATTTTTAACCGATCATTAAATTTTCTTTAAACTTCCTTATGGGTGATCGAGTCCATGCTGTAGGTCAACTGATCACTCTGATAACCATTGGGTTCCACGTGAATGGTCATGCGCACGGGATGGTAGTGCTCGCACAGGGCTGACTCCACCGCTTCCGTGATGTCGTGGGCCTGGCGCACGTCCTCCGCATCCACCACCAAATGCATTTCCATAAAGACTTGCCGCCCCAATACTCCCCGTGAGGCTATGTCGTGGCAGTTGACCACACCCGGCACGCTCATCGCCAGGCTGTGAATTTCTTCAGGGGGAACGGCCATGGCATCAATCAACCAAGGCAGGTTCGATCGCAGCACATCCCAGCCACTCTTGAACACCAACAGGGCCACAGGGAACGCCAGGGCCACATCCAGCCAACGCTGTCCCCACCAAACACCCAATAGCCCCCCAATCACCGTCATCGTGATCCATACGTCACCCATGGTGTGGCGAGCGTCGGCTAGCAGAATGTTGCTGTGAAGCTTTTGGCCCCAATGGCGTTCGTAGAGGGCCACCAAGATGTTGATCCCCAACACCAGTACAGTCAGCCCGATCGCCGGGCCGGAGACATTCACGGCCTCGCCCTGGCCGGTTAATCGCTCGATCGCCCCTTGCGTAATTTCAAAGCAAGCCACTCCCAAAAACGCAGCGATCCCCAGGGCCCCAAGGGCTTCGTATTTCTGGTGACCGTAGGGATGTTCCCGATCGGGGCGAGGATCGGCTAGCTGGCTGGTAACCAACCCCAGCACGTTGCTGGCACTGTCCGTCACGCTGTGCAGGGCATCGGCCAACAGGCTCAAGGATCCGGTGGCCCAACCCACGAGGGCTTTGATCACCAACACCAAAAGATTCAGCAGCAGCGTCAGCCACAGGATATACCGAATCTTTCGCTGACGTTTATCGGGGCTAAGGAAACTGGCAGAGGCAGACATGGTGTTAGGCGGTGGTCAAGCCAAGAGACCGCGAGGGAGGTTAAGAAAGGATCAATGCTTTCGAGCATTCTTTTGAGCATTAATCTTCAAAAGAATCAACATTGATCGGCATCAGCATCTATCAGGATCAATGCTTAAAAGTATCAATACCTAAAAGCGCTAATGTGCAAAAGGATCAACACTCAAAAACATTCTCAAAAACATTAATGTGCAAAAGCATCAAGACTCATCAACGCCACCGGATGTATCAAGGGTGGGGCGATCGGGAGCAGATTCAGCATCCAACTTCTTCGCCCGTTGCTCTTGGAATTGTTGCCAAATGCCGGCAGACCAAAACGACACCAGGGCGATCGAAAACCAGTTCACGCGATCGTTAGAAGCGCCTAGGGCCACCGCCGGCCAAATATAGGGAGCAACGAATTGCAACAGGGCGATCGTGCCAAACAAACCCCATCCCAATTGGCCATAGCGTTGCCAAATCCAGATGCCTGCCAGGGCCGCTAGGATGGGCATCCAACCATAAAGGAACTGCAAACCAGTATCGAGTGTTTCCATGAGCCTTGTCAGTGATTGGAAAAATGGGGTGTTTGGCAACTTATTGGTTGGCAACTTATTGGTTGGTAACTAGTTCATTGTTAGCTAATTCGCCGGTAACTCATTCACAGGCGCAAATTCAGCATAAATTCAGCACAAGTTTAGTTTGAATTAACTGATTTGCCAACTGGCTGCCTTTCCGGTTAATGAATCTGGCTGACTAACTAGAAAACCAATCAAAGAATCAACCAGAAAACTAGCCAGAAAACTGATAGGCAAACTGTGTTTTAGTAATAGCCTTTGGGTCATACCAATCAGTGAGGGATTGGAGACCATCAAACAGTTTTTTGGCACGGAGGGCGCTGCGAGCGGAGAAGTTTTCTGCATCTTCTCCATAGGCAAAGGAAAACTCAACCACGGAAGGCTGTGTTTGGCGATCGGGGTCTACGTACCAGGCGGTGAGGGCTACTTCTGCATCCTGTTTGCCAAAGTCGATGATTGCCCCGCGTTGCACAAACTCTTTGGCAACAAACTGATTCACAACGGTCAGGGGTTTGCTGGCCGATAGCTCCAGGGAATCAACCCCCGGGAAGTTGGTGGCCAAGTCCCCGATCGTTGTCCAATTTGCCGATTCCACAACGGCACTCGTGGAGTGGGAAAACTGACTGCGGAAGGGGGGAACAATGTCCTCTTCAAATTTGGTTTCGCCCTTGAGCGTGGGGGTGGAAACATCTGCACCCCAGGCAATGTAGCGATCGGGCGATCGATACTTCAGCATCACCTTCGTGCGGGCGGGTTTGCCGGCCTTCAGTTCCACCCGACGGCGCACGATGTAGCCGGTGTTGAGCAAGTCATGTTCTGGTGTGTCCAAAAACACCACTTCCCGCTTCACCAATTCGCTGAGTTCGCCCGTCACCTTCAGGCCCAAACCTTCTGCGAGGTTGCGCACAACTAACCAAAATCGATCGACTCCAGCCGCCCGATCGGTAAATTGATTAGCCTGCAAAATCACTTTGTATTCACGAGATGCAACGCAAGACATGGGCAAACCTTCTAGAAAGTAGTGTTCTGGGAAGGGAAAACAGTGGGAGTGATCAGGGCCACGATGCGATCGTCAATGGGTCGATCGACTCATCAGAATCGTTACTGATCAATATTTGGGGTGGCTGAAAACACCTGAATTATCACTCAGCTTACTGCTCCTTAATCCTTCATAACCTAAATTCTTTGAAATGGAAGACTCAAGTTCATGAACTGTCACTCAGTATTGCTCCAGCTATTGCTCCAGCCATTGCTCCATAACTGCCAATCATTGCCGTTTGCTAGCGACCATGATTGCGAGTTATTCGTGATAGCAACATTGCAAGTGGAAATTTATAGGAAACCATCCCCGATCTCAACACTTTGACGAAATCGGCCGATATGTTTTGGTCCATGGCAAGCGGTGATGCGATCGCCTAGATGGCATCATGATCAGCCAATGATCAGCCAATGAATCGGCCATCACAGACTAATGGCTAGCGCATTAATCACCAATCATTTGCTAATGACTGACCTGTCAATGAGCTGTTAATCATTTACCAATGGCAAACAAGCTGGTTGGCCATTAATTGCTAATTACTGAAAATAGATATGGCCTCGGCCTCGTCTGTTTCGCTTTGAGATTTGGGCTTACGACCTAAGAGCCAATAGGTGGTCATCATGCCGCGTCCTTTGACTTCTAGTTCACCGCGCGGCTCTAAGAGGAATTCTTGGCGCAAAATTTCGTAAACCGCTTCGGTGACCTGAATTTTGCCGGGTTCCCCCTGGGTTTCCATGCGGCTAGCCACATTTACGGTGTCGCCCCACAGGTCGTAGGCAAATTTCTTGATGCCAATCACTCCGGCCACCACGGATCCGGTGTTGATCCCAATCCGAATTTGGAAAGGCTTGCCACTGGGGGTGGTGAATTTGGAAATGGCCGCTTGCATGTCCAAGGCCAGTTGGGCCACGGCGTGCACATGGTCGGGTTTGGGGACGGGCAAACCGCCCACGGCCATATACTCATCCCCGACGGTTTTAATTTTTTCGAGGTCGTGGTTTTCGGCCAGTTGGTCAAAGGTGGAGAAGATTTGATTGAGGAGGTTCACCAGCTCGATCGGGCGCATTTGGGCAGAGACGGGCGTGAAACCAACCAAATCGGCGAACAGAATTGTTGCTTCGGCATATTGTTCCGCCAAGGATCCTTCGCCCTGTTTGAGGCGCTCGGCGATCGCCTTGGGCAAAATGTTCAGCAACAGGCGATCGGACTTTTCTTGCTCCATCACCAGGGCTTCTTCCGCCTGTTTGCGCTCGGTGATGTTTTGAATCGTGCCTTCGTAATACAGCAGTCGCCCATCTCCATCGAATACCGTGCGGGCATTTTCGGAAACCCAAAAGGTATCGCCATCGCGATCGAACACTTGCGACTCAAAGTTATAGATCGTGCCTCGATCGGCAATGACCGTGAGGAAGCTGTCCCATCGTTCTGGATCCACATAGAACCGGCGGGTGCGGTTTAAGCCTAAGGAGCCGAGCATTTCCTCGATCGAGTCAAAGCCAAACATCTTGGCCAAGGATTGGTTACCCCCCAAAAACTGACCATTGGGGGCGCACTGAAAAATCCCTTCCACCGCGTTTTCCACAATGCTGCGGTAGTTTTCTTCGGCCCGTTGCAAGGCCTCTTCCATTTGCTTGCGATCGGTCACATCCCGGGCCATCGCCAAGAAAATTTTCTGGCCTTGGGATTCGCGCATTCCCACCCGGGTTTCCACGGGCAAGGTACGGCCGCTCTTGCAGCGATACATACCTTCCACGGTTACGGGTTGCCCCGGTTTCATCATGGCCCAGATTCGATCGTGCTGATCCAAGGAAGCCAGGGTGTCGATCGCCCGCACATTCATTTGCAGCAACTCCGCCTTGGAGTAGCCCAACACGGTGCAAACCTGTTGGTTTGCATCCAGAATTTGCCCATGCACGTCATGCACCAACATCAGATCGCCGCTGGCCTGTTCCGTCAGCATTCGGAATTGGGCTTGGCTTTCGCTGAGGGCCTGCTCCGCCTGTTTGCGCTGAGTGATGTTGTCCGTAATGCAAAGCAGATAGGCCACGCCTCCGTTGGGATCAAACAGCGGCACTTTCACCGTGCGCAACACTAGGGATTCATTGGGCCCGGTCACCTGCTCTTCGGGAATTTCCAGCTCGCGCCGCTCTTCTACGGCCTGCACGTCCTGTTCCAGGATGGTGGTGGCTCGCTTAATGGGAAACAAATCATCGGCGTTTTTGCCCAAGGCCCGATCGCGCGGAATACCGAAGAGCTTTTCACTGGCTCGATTCCAGAGCACAAACCGGAAATCCTGCCGCACATCCTTGACATAAACCGCCAACGGGATATGTTCAATGATGCCGTCGATGAAGCGCTTGGCCCGCAGCACCTCGGCAATCAGCCGCTTGCGCTCGGTGATGTCTCGAATTGCCAGAACGGCACTGGTTTGGTTGTGGTTGGGTGCGCCGTCAGGATCCGGCAGCGTCACATTAGACCAAGCAATTTCCAGGGAATAGCGATCGCCCGCTGAGTTGTGAAATTCGTAAGCCGTGTTGCCCGAGCCGATTTCCAACGCCCGGGTGACCGGATGCAGAGGCGTAGGCAGTTGTTTGCCACGATGGATCAGAGGCAAGCAGTCGATTAAATCTTGGCCAATGACTTGCTCATGGGACTGTTGGACTAACCGCTCAAAGGCAGGATTACACCATTGCACCTTGCCCGCTGGATCCGTCCAAACGAGGGCATCGCGCACGGAGCCAAGAACCGTTTCCAGCTTCTCTAGGGTCGATCGCAACTCATCGCGGGACACCTCCAACAGCGCCAAGGCCCGCCGCCGCTCCATTTCCTCCAGGCGCTGTTGGGAATAGCGCAGGTCTTCCTCTAGGCCTTTGTAGTCCGTGATGTCATGGACCACCAACAGGGCGCATTCCATCCCGTGGAGATAGAGCAACTCCGCCGACAGCAGCACCGTGCGGATATCTCGGCCCTTGGTGCGCACTGGAATTTCCTGGTTGCGGATGCTGCTGCCCCGTTGCAGGGCCTGCATGACGGCTAGGCGATCTTCCGCCCGCAGCCAGATGTTGAATTCCATGCTGGCAAAGCCCATCATTTCCTCGAAGCTATAGCCAAAAATGTCGAGGAAACTGTCGTTGAAGTCCAAAACGCAACTGTTATCCAGTTGCATCAGACAAATGCCACTGGGGCTGGCGTAAAAGATTTTAGAAAACTTGGTTTCGGAAAGGCTGAGGGCACTGGTGCGTTCGCGGATGCGTTCTTGAAGGGTGTCCCGATCGCGCTCAAAGGCCGCCATGGCCGCCCGCAACTCCCGCATCATCAGCCGCACTTGGCGGGCAGCTTCATCTAGCTCTCGCAGACCCGTGGGTTCAATGGGCCCCGTAATGTGACCGCTGGCCATGGTTTGGGCCGTTTGGGCAAACCGGGCCAGGGGTTGCTCAATCAGCCGCAACAACAACCAGGCCACACCCAGGGCACAGCCCACGGAAAGGAAGAGCACAGCGACGGTGAGGGCATTGCTGCCCGGATCGCTGAGGCTATCGATCGGGGCGGCCACCAACACCACCCAGTTAGGTAAATTCGGATTCTTCAGGGGTTGGGCCCAAAGGCGATAGGTTTGGTTGCCCAGACGAATTGTGGTCGATCGCTCCCCATCCCATTGTTCTAAGGGGCCGCTAGCCTGCTGCCAACGCTCCAACAACAGGGGCCAGCGATCACGGGCTGGCGGTTGACCGGCCTGGGTCGATCGCTCACTCAGGGCCAACAGTTGCCCCGATCGATCCACCACCGCCACATCCACATCCCCCAACTGGGCCAGTTCCACCCCCAACGGTTGCAAAGACACCGCCGACACCGACACCCCCAAGCGCCGGCCATCGGCTCCCACCACCGGCTCCGCGATCGCTGCGATCGGGGTTGCCGTCTGCTCGCTCAGGGGCCACAGAAACCAAGTGGGCCGGCCCGCCAAGGTGGCTGCCCGAAACCAAGCCTCCCGCTCGATCGCAAAATCGCCCTGGCTGCGCAGCAGACCCGATCGATCCCCTTGGCTATTGGTGTTGTAAATCGCCAGTCCTTGATTCGGCTTCGGCGGCACAGCCCACAGCAGCAAAGATCCCGTGTCTGTGCGCTCCACCGCCGTCAGGGCCCCATTGTCTCGGCCAAAAGCCGCAAATCGCAAGGCTCGCGATCGCTGGGACTGTTGCCACAGCCAACGCTCCAGGTCTTGGGGACTTTGGGCCCACTGGCCCCAGCGGGCCCCATCACCCAAGGATTGATTAAGCTGAATTGCACCCTGCAAGTGGCTCACCAGTCGATCGCTAGCCCGGGCCCCCAACACCTGCTGCCATCGTTGGGCCGTGCGATCGCTCAAATCGCGCACCTGCCAGCCATAGATTCCCTGGCTAATCACCAACGCCACCCCCACCGGCAGCACCACCCCCAACCCCAACAGCCAACGCAACGACAGCCGCCTTGGGCTGCCGCTGATGCCATCGCCTGTCTGTCCTCCCACCAAACCCATTCGCTTTGTTCCTTTGTGGCCGTTGGGCAACCCGATCGCTCAGCCCCCAACCCCTTTTATCAGGCTTTGGTCAGCCCATCAGCCTCGCTGCGTCCAGTTTGTCCTACGCTCATGTCCTAGCTTAATCAACAAAATCATCAATCCAATATCACCATCTCGATCGTCACCCCGATCGACAAAAAAGGAGGATGTCCCCATGGAACATCCCCACCATTATCTTCAAATTGTTTCAAATCCCCGGGCTTCAATGGAAAGGATCCAGAAATTGAATTCCCAAACCAGCTTAGATCCGGGTTTCTATCTGCTCCCTAAACCTAGTCTCGAACCAACTTCGACGCTAGGACTCAGAACCCTTACAGGCCCACACCCACCAGCGTTTTTTGGGTCAGACGCTCATAGGCCGCCCGCATCTTCAGACCCGTCAGCACTTGGAACAGACCCGAACCATTGTTCGAACCGGGATAGTCACGGTGCTTCAGCAACAGTTCCGTCATCTCGCCGTAGTACTTCGCAGACGTGTTGCTCAGGTGGCTTTCCACGTAAATCATCTCTTCGAGATTCTCAAACTGACCATCCACTTCCAGCACCGAAACTTGGTTGCCGTAGTAAGTATCAGGCCCATAGAACAGCTTCATGCCGGGGTAAGAGCAGGTCAGCTTGCGGCCACAGGGAGTCCAGTGGATCGTAGAGCCTTCATCGAACAGATACACCGGCTCGAATCCTTCAACACCCGTGCGTTGCATCATCCGCACGCGCAGGATCTTGCGCTCTTCGTCATTGGCAATCAACTGCGTCGGCAGAATTTGCAGCACCACATCGGCGTGGGTCTTTTGCGGGTCAATGTAAGCTTCAAAGTCCGGACGACGGGCCTCGATCGCGGTCAGCACATCCTCATAGGTGTGACCCCGTTCAGCCATGTCGCGTTGAATCTTCCAAGCGATTTTCACCTCATCGCTGATATCGAGGTAGACGCTAAAGTCCAACAGACTGCGAACGCGCTCGTCATAGAGTGGGTGCAAGCCCTCAATCACCACAATGTGGTTGGGGTGTACCACTTCCGGCGGATCGATCAGGCCGGTTTCGTGGTTGTAGATGGGCTTATTGATGGTTTCGCCATTCTTAAGGGCTTTGATCTGCTCATACATCAGATCAAAGTTATTGGCTCTCGGATCCAGAGCCGTCACACCCGCTTCCTTACGTTGCTTGCGGTCTAGACTGTGGTAATCGTCCAGACAGATCACGGTCATTAACTCTGCGCCGAACAAGTCTTCTAGGCGACGCAAAAAGGTCGATTTACCGCACCCGGAATCGCCGGCCACACCAATTAAGACGACGCGATCTGGCTTGCTGGTCATAAGTTTCCTCTATATCACTAGACACTTTGGCTGGGATGTGTGGCGTGTTCGGCAGCGAACAGCGCCTAAGAAAATCCCTGCAATTATCGCAGTCAATTGATGCACGATCAAAGCGACTCGATCAAAATCATGCACTACATCGGGTCTGCGCTCTATTTGGCATGAACTACAGTGGCATGAATTGCACCGAGAACCGTTGCTTTGGGAAATGAATCGACAATTGATGATCTCCAAAGGAGAGGGCAGCAAGTGCTGATTCGAGACCCCAATGAAGCGGTCATTGACCTGTCGCGATCGCCGCAATCAGCGATGTGCAGGGCCGGGGCCGATCGAGCGTTTCGTCAATCGCTGGGTTACCGTTGCGAAGTTACCGTTGCGAAATTACGAAACAGTGATCGATCACCAACGCATTACCGGAAGCAGGCTACCAGGAGATTGGTTACCCACGAACTGCTGGAAACCAGCACTCCCCAAGCAACTTCCGCAAGCGTTAACCGCAACGTTGCGATCGCACAAGTTGTTTAACGAGCACGTTGTCTAAAATTAATAGTTCGTTAAGTATTTTTACTAAGCGAACCGTCAGTAGCGTATCAGACTGATATCGTTCGTGCAAGTTTAGGTTAATGGGGGTCTTGCCTGGCCGATCGCCCCATTCCTTACCTGGCCACCGAGCTGTCATTGCCCCTGCAAGCGCAACCGTTTCTCGAATCCCAGCGAAGGCCTTGCATCAGAGGGGCTAAAATCTTTGCAGATCGAAACCCACTCCTAAACGTTGATTAGAGTCATAGCAAGTCATGTATAGTCCCAGTGCAGCCGGGAGCGCCAGCAACACAACTGCCGGAAACCGCGTATTTCGTTACGAAGTAACCGGGTTACGTCAAAGCAGTGAATCCGATAAAAACGGTTACGCGATTCGCAAGAGTGGCAGCGTGTTCTTTAACGTGCCCTACAGCCGCATGAATGATTTCATGCGTCGCATCGCTCGGCTCGGGGGCAAAATCGTCAACATTGTGGCGGTGACCGTGGATTCGGGCCATGATGGCTTGACCCCAGCCGCTCCGGTGGCCGCCGCCGCCGCTCCGGAACCGACCCCGAGTGCTCCGGCCGAGCCGCCCGCCGCCGTCAGCCATGAGCATATTTTTCCCACTGATGTACCGGTCAACACCTACAAGCCCAAAAATCCCTTCACGGGCAAGGTGATTTCCAATGAAGGTCTGGTGCGCGAAGGTGGCGAAGGGGTGGTGCAACACATCACCTTTGACCTGAGCGGCGGCAACCTGCGTTATCTGGAAGGTCAAAGCATCGGCATTATCCCGCCCGGAACGGACAAGAACGGCAAACCCAACAAGCTGCGTTTGTACTCGATCGCCTCGACGCAGCATGGTGACTTGCTCGATGACAAAACGGTTTCCCTCTGCGTTCGCCAATTGGTTTACACCAACGAAGCGGGCGAGCGGGTTGAAGGGGTTTGCTCCACCTTCCTGTGCAACGTGAAGCCCGGCGATGACGTGACCATCACGGGGCCCGTGGGCAAGGAAATGCTGTTGCCCGTGGATCCGAATGCCAACATCATCATGATGGGGACTGGAACCGGGATTGCACCGTTCCGCGCCTTCCTGTGGCGGATGTTTAAGGAAAACAACCCGGATTACCAATTCAAGGGCCTCGCTTGGCTGTTCTTTGGTGTGGCTTATACCGGCAACATCCTGTACAAGGACGATCTGGAAAAAATGCAGGCGGAAAACCCTGACCACTGCCGGATCACCTATGCCATTTCCCGGGAACAGAAGAACGCCCAAGGCGGCAAGATGTATATCCCAGACCGCATTAAGGAAAATGCGGATGAGCTGTGGGCGTTGGTGCAACAACCCAATACCCATGTTTACATCTGCGGTCTGCGTGGCATGGAGCCGGGCATTGACGAGGGGATGTCGGCGGCTGCGTCTAAGTTTGGTGTGAACTGGGCGGATTATCAGAAGCAGATGCGCAAGGAAGAGCGCTGGCACGTGGAAACCTACTAAACCTTGAGGATTCGGCTCCTACCCCGGTTTTGGGCTGGAATGGCTGAGTCGGTTTAGGGATTGCCATGACATTGAGGGGGCTGTTGCGATCGCGACGGCCCCTTTGTATTGGGTATTGAGCTTGTATTGGGTGTTGAGTTTGATTGGCTTTGGGTTGAATGGGTGGTGAATGGCGAGTGCAAGCTCTACCAATTCAAGCTCTACCAATTCAAGCTCTACCAATTCAAGCTCTACTAATTCAAGTTCTACCAATTGTCGTCCCAGTCATCATCGGGGGCCGATCGATCCCAATCGTTGACCTGAGGGGCGGTGGATTGGGGGGCGGGCGGAGTCAGAACGCGATATTCCGCATCGGTGACGGAGCGCGATCGCTCGGCGGGCGGCGGCAATTCTGATTCTGGCTTTGAAGATTCTGTGCCTTGGGCAGTTGCGGCGCGATCGGCCTTGGGCGGTGCTGCCGACGTTGCTGGTTTTTCTGGCTCTGCTATTACTTTTGGTGCTTCTGCTGCTGGTTCTTCTAAATTGTCCTCGCTATTGTCCTCGTTCCGCTGATAGCGAATGGAGTAGCTGGTTCCTTCGCGGCGGGTGGCAGCGGGGCGGGCGGGTGCTTCAAGGGGCTTAGGCTCTGGTTTTGGGGGGGCGGCCTGAGGGGGGCGGGCCGGGGCCGGGTCGGGGTCAAAGGGGCGATCGATCCGATTGGTCGATCGGGGGCGATCCGGAGGCGGCGATGGGGTCGATCGGGGTGGACTCGGTTGGGTTCGGTTGCTGTCGGGAGCCGCTTCTGACCATTCATCCCACTCCGGATCGTGATTCCAACCCTTCTGCGGGCGATCGGGCACAGTCCAATCGGCCAATTCCTGTTCCAGTTCGGCGGCAGTGGCGGAAGGGCGCGGTTCCGCTTGCAGGGAAAACAGGCGCGATCGCCAAGAGGTATTGCCCGGTTGACCTTGCGCTTGGCCCTCGTTGGCCGATTCCCCGCTGCCCCACTCGTCCTCTGACTCATCGCCTAAGGGCTGATTAATCAAACGCTGACGGGGCGATCGAGACTGCTCGGATTCGGGGGTTGACCGTCGATCGATCACCGGACGGCGGGGCGGCCGGCCCAGTTGAACCAACAGGCCAATCAGGCCCATCGTTGCGGCCCCCGCAGCCACCGCACCAGCCAGCCACCACCCCAACGGCAAAACCACCATCGGCCGGCCAAACACCACCAAAGGCAGCAGGGGCAAGGGGTTTTGAACTGCTAACAACAGCAATCCCACCACCAACAGTAGCAATCCCAACAGGCGCGCCATTACCCGCTCTCTCTCCTTCTCCGGACGACCTTAGCTGTTTCGTGACCTGGCCGTTCAACCAACCTAGCTTGGATTGGGGCCGATGGGAGTGCTGCCGCCCGAGGAGGCAGGCGGAGCGTTCTGGCCTTGGGCTTGTAATTGGGAATGCCTGAAAATGAGAATGGCTGCAAAAAGTTCAACAAGTGGGTTTAGCCCGGCAAATCTTCGGGCGTTTCGTTGCCCCCTTGCCAGCGCCGGAGAGGCACACAGTCGATCGCCAGGCGATCGAGCGCCCTGGCCACCACAAAATCCACCAAGTCCTCAATCGATTGCGGTTGGTGATACCAAGCGGGAATGGCCGGCACGATCGCCGCGCCGGCCTCGGCCAACTGAGTCAGGTTCCGCAAGTGAATCAAGCTCCAAGGGGTTTCCCGAGGAACCAACACCAACGGTCGCCCCTCCTTCAGTTGCACATCGGCGGCCCGCTCCAGGAGATCGCTGCTTAAACCCGCTGCCAATTTGCCCACGGTGCTCATGCTGCAAGGCATCACCACCATGCCCAATGTGCGATAGGAACCGCTGGCAATGGTCGCTCCCACGTTGCCGAAACGATGGCAGATGAGCTGCCCTCCGGTGGACACGCCGGCCTGCGATCGCCAAAAAGCTTCCTGGGCCAAGGGTTCAAGGGGCATCTGCACCTGGCTTTCTGACTGCCAAACCATGTGGGCCGCCTTGGAAGCCACCAGTTCGATCGCGTAGCCCGCTGTTAACAGCCACTTCAGGGCCCGCACCGCGTAGATCAAGCCCGAAGCCCCCGAAACTCCCAAAATCAACGGTCGCTGATCCGCTCGATCGCGCGATTGAGATTGATCAAGATTTGGGGAGATGTTGGGGCTAAGTTCTGTGTGCTCAACGCTGCCGGTCATCGGCCGGGCCGCCATTTCACAGAACAACCGATCGCCTCCGTGAAGGCAATCGCGATCGGCTGTTCATCCAAAAAACTGGTGATCGCATCCCGCAGATAAGCCTGCGTGACGACGGATGGATCCTGAGGGCTGTCATCCACCGCGCCGATATAGCGCATCACGCTGTTGGCATCCACCAAAAAAGCCTGGGGCGTTTTCTTGGCCCCGAAGCAGTCCGCCACATCCTGGGTGGGATCCCACAGGTATGGAAAATTCAGCCCCCGCTCCCGAGCAAAGACCTTCATCGCATCAAAGCTATCTTCGGGGAACTGATTGGCATCATTGGCATTGATCCCGATGAGCGTTACGCCCTGTGGCTCAAATTCCGCTTGCAGAGCCTTCAGCCGATCGAGATACATCCCCACATAGGGGCAGTGATTGCACATGAAAATCACCACCGCCGCCTTGTATTGACCGAGATAGGTCGCAAAGTGGTGTACTTTGCCATCGGCCCCAGGAATTTCAAAATCGGGGGCGTATTTTCCGATACGTTCCATAAGCATGGGGGTAAGCCAGTTGCGCCGCGCTCAGACGGCTAGTTTGCTGGGGGTCTCAGCGAGGGGGTGCCACTTCGCCGAGAGCCGTCTATCCGGAAGCACACTTCCATTGATTCTACGAGGATTCGGCCAGATTCGTGCGCTGGAATCATTTAACCTCAAGAACCCTAAGCCATTTTCGCCAGGATGGGAATTGATGAACTTGCGATCTGTGGTCGATCGCTGGGTGTGCAATTGGGTGTGCAATATTGAAGCGACTTTGAAGCAGCGTGCGATCGGCTGTCGTCGTTGAGATTCCGGCTTGGCTCAAGATTGGCTACGAATTTGCCCTAGATTCACCCTGCCATGCGGGCGCGATCGGTTGGTTTCTAGTTCCAAAATCAGCGGCTCAGCAAGGCTCAGGATTCGCAAGCCTTGGCAAGTCATGGATCGGCCATGCCATACAAGCTCTCCGCAAGCTCTCAATTTTGGGTTGCGAGATTTCAGTAGGGGGTTGCAATTCAGGATGGGATGGACAATTTGCCGGGATTTGTCAGGATTTGCCGGGCGATCGGGCGCTTCGTAAAGTATCTACGTGAAATTACGCAATTAATTCGCAAGCCTTGGCATTAAATCGCACTTCGCAAGAATCGGGCCGAGGGATGAGGAAAATAGAAACCGATCGAAAATGGCTGGGAAAATTGGGCGATCGGGGTTTGGGCAGCACCTGAGGCCATGCTTGAGACCAAAATTTGGAAAAAGCAGTGGGGAAAGGCAGCGGCAAAAGGCCATTGGGAAACCCGTTGGGAAACTGGCACAATACCGAATTGGAGTTCTGACTCCCCGGCATGGCTTGCTCCCGGTTGGTTGGCTGGTTGTCGGCTGAGCCATGGATTCATGACCCAACGCACCTTACTGCACCTTTGCCACTGCCATGACCATTGCGATCGACTTTGGAACCAGCAACACGGTGGTGACCTATCTCAACCCCGTAACCGGCAATCCCGAAACCCTGGATCTCAGTGAACTTTCGGTGCGACAGTCTCCCAACCCGCCGCTCATTCCCAGCCTGTTGTACGTGGCCCAGGCGGCCGAAGGTCAGGTGGTGGCTGGCCAAGCAGTGCGCGATCGGGGGCTGGATCAATTGGCCGATGGGCGCTTATTTCGGGGATTCAAGCGGGGGATCGGAACCGCCGTTCAAGGATTTGTGCCCGAGTTAGACGGGCGATCGGTGGACTTCGAGCAGGCGGGGCAGTGGTTTTTAGATGCCATCGCCCACGCCCTGACAGAGCAGCAGTTTTTGGGCGGTGCAGGGGCTGGGTCACAACTGATTTTGACCGTGCCGGTAGACAGTTTTGAGCAATACCGCAATTGGTTAACCCGGGCGATCGCCCAGTCGGCCTTGGGGCAAATTGAACAGGTGCGTTTGCTGGATGAGCCAACGGCGGCGGCTTTGGGCTATGGTGCAGGCGATCGGGACTTGGTGTTGGTGGTGGACTTTGGCGGCGGCACGTTGGATCTGTCCCTGGTGCGGCTCGATCGCCCCAGTGCCACCAGCGCCGGCCGCCCCTTGGGGTTTCTGTTGAAGTGGGGGAACCGCGCCCTCGAGGATTCCCAACAAACCGTGAAAACCGCCAGGGTTTTGGCCAAAGCAGGGCTAAACCTGGGCGGATCTGATTTGGATAACTGGATTGTGGACTATTGGAGTCAACAGCAATCTGCGGTGGATTTGCCAAGCAATGCCTTGGGTAATTCCTCGGGCAATCTCGCGGGTCATTCTTTCCAGAAAACGCCAATTTTGCTGCGATTAGCGGAGCGGGTCAAAATTGCCCTTTCGCATCAGGAAACGGCCCAGGAAGTCTACTTTGATGACGCGACGTTTAATAGCTTGGAACTAAGCCTTTCACGCACGGAATTGGAAACCATTTTGCGCGATCGGGGGCTGTTTCAGCAGCTCGATCGCGCGTTAGATCAAATTTTTCAGCAAGCCATTCGCCAGGGACTAGAACCCCAGTCGATCGAGGCGGTGTTATTAGTAGGTGGCACTAGCCAAATTCCTGCCATTCAGTCCTGGATTCGTAACTATTTTCCTGCCGAAAAAGTCGCCACCGATCGTCCCTTTGAAGCGATTGCCCAAGGAGCCTTGAAACTGGCCAGTGGCTTAGAAGTGCGCGATTTTCTCTATCACGGCTACGGGATTCGCTATTGGAACCAACGAGAAAAACGTCACAGTTGGCATCCCATCATCCCCAAAGGTCAGCCTTATCCCACCGCCAAGCCCGTTGAATTGCTCTTGGGAGCCTCCATTGAAAATCAGCCCCAAATTGAACTGATCATTGGAGAATTGGGCGACGAAGAACAGCGCACCGAAATCTTTTTTGATGGCGATCGATTGGTCACCAAAACCATCGGTGGCCAAGCCTCAGTGCAGCCGCTGAATGATCGGGATGGCGCACGTAGTTTGGCTCAACTGGATCCACCTGGAATGCCTGGCATTGACCGAATTCGGGTGGCCTTTGAAGTGGATGCCGATCGCACCTTGCGGGTCACCGTTGAAGACTTGCTGAGCGATCGTACCCTGCTCAACCAATGCCCGATCGCCCAACTGAGTTAAGTTCTGGTAAGTCCCACCATTCCTGAACTTGCTGCTAATCCCTATTCATCCCTGAACCAGTGCCATGGGCAGCCCAAGGGGTGTTTCGCCAACTTGCAGCTCCCCCGGCCACATTGGGGCACAATGTGCAAGGGTTGGCGAGTATCGACTCGTATTCGTTAGCATGAGCAAGATAAAACATTCAACCTCAGTCTTGGCTGTATTGGGCTTCATTGGGTGCTATTGGGTGCAATAGAACTCCGATGTGGTCTAAGCTCCTATGCTGAATTCACCTGAGTTCGGGATAGTTTGAAACCTCTCAATTTCTAATGGGTAAGCTAGATCCCAAAAGGCCGTCAGCAAACCATTAGGTACTTAGGGTGGGCAAGGGTAACTTCAGAAGTTCCAAACCCAACCAAAGATCAACAACAATTGATAGTTTCTGCCTATCCCTTGCTCACGTTGTAACTGTTGACTGGTCTCCCACTTCCGATCGCCCTGATCCCGATCGTTCGTCCTCGACTGTGGGTTGGGGAACCGGAATTGCCATGGCTAAACCTAGGGTGTCTTGAGGGCTTTCCCGGGGTCTGATTGTGTCATTTTTTACAATCAATTTTCGATTATTGTTTCGACTGCTGCCACCGCTTGATCCAACCAACCGGATTTAGTTGAGGGAAATTTGACCTGAAAGTCGCTGAAGCAGGATGAAAGATTCAACAAACTCCACCGGCAACCCGACTGATATCAACCACTAGCGCTTTAGGTCTTAGGAATTTGGGGGGTTAGAAATTTTTCAGCATCGATCACCACTAGTCCTTAGCCCATGGATCCCAATCCCAGTGCGCTCATCACCCATTGGAGCTAGTTGCCTCTTGGTGCATATCATTCCTGTCCATTGACCGCGATCGCTTTCGAAACGCGATCGATTGCCAAAAATAGTGCTATTCAGGAGTTTGAGTTAGGGGGTAACCAACAGCGCTCTGGAGTGCTGAAACGGGGTGAATCGCCCCCCTAGTTGCATCACTCCAGTGCAGCAGAATCCAGTCGTGCTGAGTGAGGATCACCTGTCAGAATGCGCAATTCGATCACCGCCCGCACCGATGCCAATGTTGCGGCCAGTTACCCATCACTCTCATCCAGTCCTCTCTCCCACCCGATCGCATCGCCAGACATGGAGTCCAGCCGCAAACACTACTCACTGTTGATCGTTGACGACACTCCCGACAACGTGGATCTGTTGCGGCGCTACCTGATGCGCTTCAAGAAATTTCGCATTCAAAGTGTTGAAAACGGTCAACTGGCCCTCGAATATCTGCAAAATGTGCCACCTAAGGATCATCCTGACCTGATTTTGATGGATGTGGTGATGCCAAAGCTGAACGGGTTTGAGACCTACCGCGCTTTGCAAACCCTTTATCCTGCCTGGGATGTGCCCGTCATCTTCATGACGGGCCTTTCGGACTTGTCCAGCAAGCTCGAAGGGCTGGAACTGGGCGCAGTGGACTACATCATCAAGCCCTTCCAAAAAGAAGAAGTCTTAGCCCGTATTGAACTGCAATTGCGGCTTTTGGACTTGACTCGGCAGTTACGCGCCAAAAATGAAGAACTGGAGCGGGAGGTGGCGGAACGGCAGCGGGTGGAAGCCACGCTGTTGACGGTGAATTTGGAACTGGAGCGTCTGGCCACCAGCGACGGCCTGACGCAGGTGGCAAACCGGCGCTGTTTTGACACCACTATTAATCGCGAGTGGCAACGCCTGGCCCAGGATCATCGTCCAATGTCGTTGGTGCTTTGTGATGTGGACTATTTCAAGCGCTTCAACGACCATTACGGTCATCAAGCGGGAGACGATTGTTTGATTCAAGTGGCCCGCACCTTGCAGGATGGCACACGCCGGGCGACGGATTTGGTGGCTCGCTATGGGGGAGAGGAGTTCGCGATTCTGTTGCCGGATACGGACTTGACGATGGCAGTGGAGGTGATCGATCGACTGCGAAGGGCGATCGAAAATTTAAAAATTCCCCATGAGCGATCGGAAGCTAGCCCCTGGGTCACGATTAGTTTGGGCTTAGCCTGTCAGTTTCCCAAAATGGGCAATACTCCCCAACATCTGATCGCCGCCGCCGACGCGGCCCTCTATGAGGCCAAACAGCAAGGGCGCAATACCTACTGCAAGCGCTATCTCTTGGAGAGTTAGGGCCAGCTAACCAGTTGCCAAAGGCTGGATGCTTCGATGCCTGGGCATCCGTCGCCCAAAATCAACGACTTAAAATCAGCGGCTCAGAATTCGCGGCTCAGAATTAACCGCCCAGAGTTAATCGCCCAGAGTTAATCGCAAATTGCGATCGGTTCTGTTGCCGGTCTGTGGTAGTCTCAGGCCGGTTTCGAGCGATCCCAGCGCCATGAACGTCACGCCGACCGACATTCCCGATGTATTGCTGATTGAGCCGACGGTCTTTGGAGACGATCGCGGCTTTTTTTATGAGAGCTTCAACAGTCGCACCTTCGCCGACAAAACCGGCCTCGATGTGACCTTTGTGCAGGACAACCATTCCAAGTCCGTGAAAAACGTGCTGCGCGGGTTGCATTACCAGGTGCAGCAGCCCCAGGGCAAATTGGTGCGGGCCGGAGCCGGGACGCTGTTTGATGTGGCGGTGGATATTCGGCGCGGGTCGCCCACCTTTGGTCAATGGGTGGGCTATGAGCTGAGTGCGGAAAACAAGCGCCAACTCTGGATTCCGCCGGGATTCGCCCATGGGTTCCTCACCCTGACCGATACGGCGGAATTGCTCTATAAGGCGACGGATTTCTATTGCCCAGCGGGCGATCGCTCGATTTTGTGGAACGATCCGCAAATCAACATTGCTTGGAACCTGGATGGCGAGCCGATCCTGTCGGGCAAAGACCAGGCGGCCAAGCTGTTGGCAGAAGCGGATCTGTTTGAGTACGGGCAAATCTAGGATCGCGGAACCATGCGGATTTTATTGACGGGCGCACAGGGGCAGTTGGGCGAGGCCCTGCAACCGGTGTTGGGGGCGATCGGGGAGCTGACGGCGGTCGGGCGCGATCGGGTCAACCTGGCCGACACCGCCACGCTCTACGACGCGGTGATGGCGCTCCAGCCGGATTTGATCGTGAACGCCGCCGCCTACACGGCCGTGGACAAGGCGGAAACCGAAGCCGACTTGGCGATCGCCGTCAACGGCACGGCCCCCGGGATTTTGGCCCAAGCGGCCAAAGACTTGGGCGGGCGGCTGATCCATGTGTCCACGGATTACGTGTTCAACGGACAGCAGGGGCGACCCTACCGGGAAACCGACCCCACCGATCCACTGGGCAGCTACGGGCGATCGAAGCTGGCGGGGGAAACGGCGATTTTGGCCACAGCTCCGGGTCAGAGCGCGATCGTCCGCACCGCCTGGGTCTATGGCGCGGGCAAAACCGGCAACTTTGTGAAAACGATGATTCGGCTGGCGACCGATCGCCCGGAACTGCGGGTGGTGGCGGATCAAATCGGCTCGCCCACCTGGACGCGGGATTTGGCCGGGGCGATCGGGCAGCTCGCCGGCCGCCTGGATGCCAACACCGCCGGGGTCTACCACTACACCAACAGCGGGGCCGTTAGCTGGTATGACTTTGCCGTAGCGATCATCGAAGAGGCCCGCGCCCTGGGGTTGGAACTTGCGGTGGAGCGAATCGTCCCGATCGCTACGGAGGATTACCCAACCCCAGCCCAGCGCCCATCCTATTCGGTGCTGTGGGGCGGCAAGTTGGCGGCCTTGCTCGGCAGTCCGGCTCCTCATTGGCGGGCCAGCCTCCGCAAAATGCTGCCAGAACTGCTGAACCGCTAAATAGCTCCCTGAATCCCAGCCTCGTAGCCCCGTAGGTTGGGTTGAGACACGAAACCCAACATCAGCAGACCTTGCCAAAATCACGTTGGGTTTCGCACAGATCAACCCAACCTACTAGCGCTCACCCCAACGACTCCAGACAAGGGGCTTAAGCCCCTTGCCCCCAACGATTCAACGATTTACTCAACCGCGATCGCAGCGAGTTAATAACATGAAAGCCTTGATTCTTTCGGGTGGCAAAGGAACCCGCCTGCGACCCCTAACCTATACGGGCGCAAAACAGCTCGTGCCGGTGGCTAACAAGCCAATTCTTTGGTATGGCATCGAGCGAATTGTGGCGGCAGGGATTACGGATATTGGGATTATTATCAGCCCGGAAACCGGCGACGAAGTGCGCGAAAAAACCGGCGACGGCAGTCGGTTTGGCGCAAACATTACCTATATTTTGCAGGAGCATCCGTCGGGGCTGGCCCATGCAGTTTCCGTCGGACAAGAATTCCTCGGTGACTCGCCATTCATCATGTATTTGGGCGATAACGTCATCCAAGCGGATTTGGGGCAGTTTATCGACCAATTCAAAAAGCCCGGTGTGGATTCGGTGATTATCTTGCGAGAAGTGCCCGATCCGCGAGCCTTTGGGGTGGCGGAAGTGGACGCGGCGGGGCGAGTGATTCGGTTGGTGGAAAAACCGAAAAATCCCCCCTCGAATTTGGCCATGGTCGGGATCTATTTCTTCCAGCCGGTGATTCACGAGGCGATCGCCCAAATTCAACCCTCAGCCCGGGGCGAATTGGAAATTGTGGACGCGATCCAAAAGCTAATTGATACGGGCAAAACCGTGGAGGCTTGCACCCTCGAAGGTTGGTGGCTAGACACCGGTAAAAAGGATGATTTGCTGGAAACCAACCGAATTATTCTGGACACCGATTTGCAGCCTTGGAACTATGGCGAAGTTGATGAATCGAGCAAAATTATCGGGCGGGTGGAAATTGGTAAAGGCTCCAAGGTCGTCAATTCTACGGTGCGTGGCCCAGCGGTGATTGGCGAGAATTGCACAATCGAGAATTGCTACATTGGCCCCTACAGCAGCATCAGCGATCGCGCCCATTTGGTGGATGTGGATTTGGATCACAGCGTGGTCTTGGAAGGGGCGGAAATTGTGGGGGTCACGGAGCGAATTATCGACAGCGTAATCGGTCAACGGGTGAAACTCCACGTGGGGCCAAAACGCCCGAAAGCCCTCCGCTTCATGATCGGCGACGACTCCCACATCGAATTAACCTAACAACAACAGTAGGTTGGGTTGAGGAACAAAAACCAACAACAGCAAGCCTCACGTGGATCGCGTTGGGTTGAGCCTTGCGAAACCCAACCTACAGAACTGGTTGGCGTGGTCATGGATTTGGGGTTGGATTTTGATGGGGCGAAATGCCGATTTTCTATTTCGTGATTGTGAATTATTGGTGTGGGGAATCGATCGCCCATTTATTACGATCGCTTGCCCAAGATAGCCCCGACCAGAATTACCAAATCCTGATTGTCAATAATTCACCGGAGGATCGATCGCTTGATTCCTTCAGCGCTGGATTTGCCCATTGCACGATCCTAGAAACCGGCGAGAATCTGGGGTTTGGGCGGGCCTGCAATCGGGCGATCGCCTGGGTGGCTGATCGCGATCCGGGGGCGATCGTTTGGCTGATTAATCCCGATGCTTGGCTACCGGCGGGGACGATCGCAGCGGCCCGATCGCTCCTGAGTCAAGCCGATTGGGCAATTTTAGGCACGGCGATCGATCAACCCGACGGCCGGCCGGAGTTTCGGGGCGGCCGGTTCGATCGGAGATCGGGCTTAATCGAACCAATGACCCAAGAACCCCCCACCGATCCCAAAATTCAGCCCACGGATTGGGTGAGCGGATGCAGCTTGTTGATTAATTTGGCGGCGTTTCGAGTTTTGCCCCAGTTCGATCGCCGTTTCTTTTTGTATTACGAAGATTTCGAGTTTTGCCGCCGCTATGCTCGCCAAGGCCATTCGGTGGCGATCGCCCCGAGCCTGCGGGTGATCCATGCCACCTCGACGGTGACGGGTCGCCAACCGGAGCGGAAACTGCGCTGGTCGATCGGGGGTTATCTGTTGGCCCTGGCGATTCACGGCAGTCCTTGGGCGCTGGTCTATCGTTTGGTGCGGATTGTGGTCAGCGCGATCGCCCAGTGGCCGCAGCATCCCGCCCGATCGCGCGCCAAGCTCCACGGTGTGGCCGATGCTTGGCAACGTTGGCGATCCACACGCAACGGCTCCCCACGGCGCTAAAGTAAAGCTCGACTTGCTTGGCCCACTTTTTCGGAAACCTATGCTGGACTTACGCTTAACTCGATCGCTGCCGGAGCCGTTGCGCTCTTGGATGGGGCGGCTGGCGGCTTTGGACGATCAGGGGCGGGGCTGGCTGGGCCTGGCTTGGGTGCTGCTGGTTTGGGCGATCGCCCTGTTTTGGCACTCGGGCAGCGTGGGGCTGGTGGATGAAACGGAGCCGATGTTTTCGGAAGCGGCTCGCCAAATGACCGTCACCGGCGATTGGATCACGCCCTATTTCAACGGAGCGACCCGCTTCGACAAGCCCCCGTTGATCTACTGGCTGACGGCGATCGCCTACAAAATTTTGGGTGTGAATGAATGGGCCGTGCGGTTGCCCTCGGGGTTGGCGGCCCTGGCCACGATCGGGCTGGCCTTTGCCACCCTTTGGCGCTTTTCCGTCACTGGCGAGGCGCGTCAACAAGCCCCTTGGCGGCCCTGGTTAGTGGGGGCGATCGGGGCCGGGACGATCGCCTTTTCACCCCACATGATCATCTGGGGCCGGGTTGGCGTGTCCGATATGTTGCTCACCGGCTGTATTAGCACCGCCCTGCTGGCCTTCTTTTGGGGCTATGCCAGCGATCGCCCCCAGGTCAAAACCCTGGCCTATGGGGGCTGCTACTTGGCCATGGCCCTCGGCGTGCTGACCAAAGGGCCGATCGGGGTGGTGCTGCCGGGGCTGATTATTCTGGCTTTTGGGCTATATCTCGGAGAATTCAAGCTTCTATGGAAGGAGGCGAAGCCGATCTGGGGTTTGCTGCTGGTGGCGCTGCTATCCGTGCCCTGGTTTGTGCTGGTGATTGTGGCCAATGGGGATGCCTACGTTGAATCCTTCTTTGGCTACCACAACATCGATCGCTTCACCCGAGTGGTCAACCAGCATTCGGCTCCCTGGTTTTTCTATTTCATTGTGGTGGCTTGGGGCTTTGCGCCTTGGTCGGTCTATCTGCCGATCGCCCTGGGCCGGCTGGAACTGTGGCGGCGCAAATGGTGGCTGCGGCGATCGCGGGCGGAACGGTTGCCCCTGTTTGCGGGCGCTTGGTTTTTGGGCGTGTTTGGCTTTTTCACGATCGCCGTGACCAAGTTGCCCAGCTACGTTGTGCCGTTGATGCCAGCGGGCGGGTTGTTGGTGGCGCTGCTGTGGCGAGACTTGCTGAGTGGAGACCTGGCCCCGCGTCGATCGATGCCCCGGCCAGGGTTGAGCGAACCGCCGATCGCCACGGAAGATGTGGTGTCGCCGGGATTCCACCGCACGGCGATCGCGGCGGTGGTGGTGATGGGCATTTTAGCGATCGCCCTCAGTGCCCAAAACCTCTGGCTTCCGTTGATCAAAGATCCGACCATGCCCCGCATTCGGGAGGTACTGATCGAATCCGGAGCCATTACGCGGGGGGCGATCGATTGGGCGATCGCTGCTGTCTTCGGTGCGGTGATGATTTACCGGCGGCGCTATCGCTGGCTGTGGCTGATCACGTGGGTGGGTGGCGTGCTGTTTTTCGTGGGCACGATCATGCCGGTGACCTTTGCCCTCGATTCCCAACGTCAATTGCCCCTGCGGATCCTGTCGGCGGACGTAATTCGGGTACGACAACCGGAGGAAGAGTTAATGATGGTGGGGTTTGCCAAACCGAGCGTGGTGTTCTATACCCAGCAAATCGTTAACTTCTCCCAACGGGCGACCCCGTTAATTGAAGGAGAGCGGGAAGCGCTCAAAATTAACCCCAACCCCAAACCGGCCACGGTGTTGTTGTTGGGCGATCGCAAAAAATTGGCGGAAACCGGTTTAGACCAAGTGGGTCAACCGATCGCCGCCGCTGGTTCCTATCAATTATTCCGGGTCGATCGGCGTGCCTTCGCCAACCACCAACCGCCCACCGATCCAGACGATTAACCCGCAAGGTTCAACGAAGGTTCAACGCTAGAAAGTGCTTGATGAGGCAAGGGGTTGAAACCCCTTGTCTGGCTTGGTTTTGCCCCTTGTCTAGATTTGACCTGCCTAGCTGGGGGCTGTCTGGATTGGGATTGTTGCCTAATCACCCGACGGAATCGGCACTTGCTTGATGTCGAAGGGCAGGTTCAAATCATCCGGCAACTGCTGTTGAGTCTGTTTCAGCCACTTCAGGAATTGTTTGCGCAAGCCCTTGAGGGGGCGATCGGGCGTTGCTGTGGCCGATGGGGTGTCCGATGGCGTTGGCTCAACGATCGGCTCTGGGGTCACCGGCTCGATCGACTCAAGCGCAATCGGCGGTTTGACTGCAACTGGAGGCGCTGACTTGGGTGTAACCACCGCTGCCGGTTTCGGTTGGGCTTCTGGGTCGATCGGCTCCGTGGTGGGAACTGCCGTTGCTGATGCTTTCGGCTTCGTTGCCGCCGCTGGTGCAATCACGCTTGGTGGAGCAGTTTCCGGCTTCGGTTCGCTCACCAATGCTGGCGAAGCAGACTCTTCACGGTCTTCGCTCAGCAAGCTGTTGACTCTCCGGGTTTCTGCTTGAGGTAGGGCTGCATCCAGCGGCTCTGGGCTAGCTGACTCTGGGCTAACTGGCTCGGCACTGGGTTCCAGTACTGGCTCCGGTTCCGGAGCCGCAGGCGGGTTAATGATCGCTGACTCCTCGACCGTTTCCGGAATCACCGTTTTCGGTTCTGGGGCCGGTTCTGGAGCCGGAGCGGCAGACTCCGCCGGAGTCACTGCACTAGGTTGCGGAGCCAAGGTCTCACCCGGGGCGATCGTGTCGTTATCAGTTACGTTCTCGTCGGTTGCGTCCTCTGGCTCTGGGTTGACCGCTTCCATCGACGGAGCCGCCGGTGTCGTTGCTGGAGCGATCGCCTCCGGTGCTTCGGTCTTTGGCGCTTCGGTCTTTGGCGCTTCGGTCACGGCTGGCAGGTCTTGCGGCAACGGTGCGATCGGCTCAGGCGCGGCTACCGGTTTCGGGGCTGGTGGCTCATAGGTTGGGTCAATCAGCGCCCGAGCTTCCGACTCCGACAACCCACCCTTCAGCAGTCGGTCGATCGCGCTCGTCTGGTTGGGGTCAAACTCCACCAGCGCCACCGACTCATTAAACGCATTCTCCAGCAGCTCTCCCCGATCGTTGATCAGCTCCAACTTCACCCAGTTTTTGCCCCGACGGAATCCCTTCAAATAAATAGACTGCCAATCATCCAGCAAAAAGCTGTCGCCATTGACCGTCACCCGCACCTTCCAATCCACAATCTCATCATCATCTCGCTCCCGAGCCAGCAGATGCAGCGGTGCATTGGTCAAGTAAAAGTCCAGCAACACCGGCTCCGTACCCACCGTCCCGATCGGTTGGTTATAGGTCAGCAGTGGCCGGCCCGAGTCGGGAACCTGGGTTTGGGTTTTTGCAAACACATGGAAAGACACCTGAGCATAGGCCCCATCATTCTTAAAGCTTTCATGCCAGGGACGTTCCGCAAAGGCCCGGAGTGTGTGGGTTCCCGGCGTTAAGTCGCTAATCGTAATCGGATCCGTGACATCAAAAATCTCCGCCACCGGGCGATCGTCCAACATCAGCTTTAAATGTGGCCCGGCCGCCAGCGCTTCATCCTTAAATAGCGGCAAATCCTGCACCCGCAACTGCACCGCCACCTGTGTTTGCGTCAGGGTTTCATCGGGCCTTGGCGCAATGATCTGCACCTGGGGTTGATAGCGATCCAACTCCCGATTCAATCGCTGCACGATCGATGGTGGTGCTACCTCATCAATAGCCCCCACCACCTTGCCCTGATTGGGTTTGGGCGGTGTGGCCGTCGCCAGCGGCGGTGGCTCCTTGGCGCATCCCCCGATCGGCAACAGGAGGCATCCCCAGACCAACACCACGCATCCCCAGGCCATTCGCCGCCCTAGCCCTCGACCCAGCGCCCCGAGCCACCTCATCTCGTTACCTCTTTGCAATCTTCAGTAATGGGTATAGGAACTGATATGACCTAGGCGATCCTAAGCAAACCTAGGCAATGCAGAATTTGGAAAACCTGCGAAATCTGCGAAATTTGCGATCTGAAGGCGATTTGAAATCGAGTCCAGTGTATCCGAGAACCATAGCCGGGCCGCGGTTTCCAGCCTTTACCACAAAGAACTACCCAACTTGACCTCAGATGCTTTGTAATTCTTAATCAAACTGTTTGTAAAGTTTATAAACCTAACTTTCTGGATCTTACTACTGAATAAAAAAGCTCCAATGCCTCATGGGATGAGGCTTTACGGATTTTGAAATATTGTTAACCCCCTCAAGTCCCTTGAAAACCCACGTCTATAATCTTCAAGAGAGAAGCCACCCCGGTCGTTCACTGCGAGCTAGATGCGACGGGAATTCCAGGCAATCTGGCTGTGATGCGTGTCTTGATCCCTGCTATCCAAGCCGTGATCAACGCCATCGCTGACCCGCTGTACCCCCCTGCTTGGGGCGCTGCGAAGGCCAGTCGGGTGGATAGTCCTCGTTTCCTGTCTTGAGAGAGGAGAATCTCGATGACGATTAGCCCTCCAGAGCGAGAGGCAAAAGTCAAGGTCTCGGTTGATAAGAATCCGGTTCCGACTTCCTTCGAGAAGTGGGGCAAGCCGGGTCACTTTGATCGAACTTTGGCTCGGGGTCCCAAGACGACGACTTGGATCTGGAACCTCCACGCTGACGCTCACGATTTTGATAGCCATACCAGCGACTTAGAAGACGTTTCGCGCAAAATTTTTAGCGCTCACTTCGGCCACTTGGCCGTGGTTTTCGTTTGGTTGAGCGGCATGTACTTCCATGGTGCACGCTTCTCGAACTACGAAGCCTGGTTGAGCGATCCGACTCATATCAAACCCAGCGCCCAAGTAGTTTGGCCGATCATCGGTCAAGAAATCCTCAACGGCGACGTGGGCGGTGGATTCCACGGTATTCAAATCACCTCCGGTCTCTTCCAACTGTGGCGGGCTTCCGGCTTCACCAATGGCGATCAACTCTATGTGACCGCGATCGGTGGGCTGGTGATGGCTGCCCTGATGCTGTTTGCTGGTTGGTTCCATTACCACAAGGCAGCACCCAAACTTGAGTGGTTCCAAAACGTCGAATCGGCGATGAACCACCACCTGGCAGGCTTGCTGGGTCTGGGCTGCTTGGGCTGGGCTGGTCACCAAATCCACGTTTCTCTGCCCGTCAACCACCTGCTGGATTCGGGTGTGGCGCTGAAGGATATTCCGCTGCCCCACGAATTCATCCTGAACAAGGATCTGATGGCGGAGATCTACCCGAGCTTTGCTCAGGGTCTGACCCCCTTCTTCACGCTGAACTGGGGTGCTTATTCTGACTTCCTGACCTTCAAGGGCGGTCTGAACCCCGTCACTGGTGGTCTGTGGCTGTCGGATACGGCTCACCACCACTTGGCTTTGGCGGTGCTCTTCATCGTGGCTGGTCACATGTACCGCACGAACTGGGGCATTGGTCATTCCATGAAGGAAATCCTGGAAGCCCACAAGGGCCCTTACACCGGCCAAGGCCACAAGGGTCTCTACGAAATCTTCAATACCTCGTGGCATGCGCAACTGGCCGTTAACTTGGCTGTGTTGGGTTCGCTGACGATTGTGATCGCGCACCACATGTACGCGATGCCCCCTTACCCCTACATTGCGACGGATTACCCGACGCAGATCTCGCTGTTCACCCACCACATGTGGATTGGCGCGTTCTGCATCGTGGGTGCTGGCGCTCACGCGGCGATCTTCATGGTTCGTGACTACGATCCGGCGAAGAACGTTGATAACTTGCTCGATCGCGTGATTCGTCACCGCGATGCGATCATCTCGCACCTGAACTGGGTGTGCATTTTCCTGGGCTTCCACAGCTTCGGTCTGTACATCCACAACGACACGATGCGTGCTTTGGGTCGTCCCCAAGACATGTTCTCGGATACCGGTATTCAGTTGCAGCCGGTGTTTGCGCAGTGGGTGCAAAACCTGCACGCCCTTGCGCCTGGTAACACGGCTCCTAATGCCTTGGAAATCGTTAGCCACGCTTTTGGCGGCGGCATCGTGGCGGTGGGTGGCAAGGTGGCAATGATGCCGATCACCCTGGGTACGGCGGACTTCATGGTTCACCATATCCATGCGTTCACGATTCACGTGACGGCGCTGATTCTCCTGAAGGGCGTGCTGTATGCGCGTTCGTCTCGCTTGATCCCCGATAAGGCGAACTTGGGCTTCCGGTTCCCTTGCGATGGTCCGGGTCGTGGCGGTACTTGCCAAGTGTCCGGTTGGGATCACGTGTTCCTCGGTCTGTTCTGGATGTATAACTCGCTGTCGATCGTGATCTTCCACTTCTCCTGGAAGATGCAATCGGATGTGTGGGGCACGGTGAACCCTGATGGGTCGGTGGCTCATATCACGGCGGGCAACTTCGCTCAAAGCGCCATTACCATCAATGGTTGGCTGCGTGACTTCCTGTGGGCGCAAGCTTCGCAGGTGATCACCTCCTATGGTTCGGCTTTGTCGGCCTATGGTCTGCTGTTCCTGGGTGCTCACTTTGTGTGGGCGTTCAGCCTGATGTTCCTGTTCAGCGGTCGCGGCTACTGGCAAGAACTGATTGAGTCGATCGTGTGGGCGCACAACAAGCTGAAGGTGGCTCCGGCAATCCAACCCCGCGCTCTGAGCATCACTCAGGGTCGTGCGGTGGGTGTTGCTCACTATCTGCTTGGCGGCATTGTGACCACTTGGTCGTTCTTCCTGGCTCGGATTATTTCGGTCAGCGGCTAATCCCTTTAGCCCCGGATTGCATCTGAGGTCGAGACGCGACTTCGGCAACGAGGATTAAGACAAAAACAGGACTTATGGCAACCAAATTCCCAAAATTTAGCCAGGATCTCGCCGCTGATCCCACGACGCGGCGGATCTGGTACGGGATTGCCACAGCCCACGACTTTGAAAGCCACGATGGCATGACGGAAGAAAATCTTTATCAAAAGATTTTCGCGTCGCACTTCGGTCACTTGGCAATCATCTTCCTGTGGACTTCGGGCAACCTGTTCCATGTGGCCTGGCAAGGCAACTTTGAGCAGTGGGTGAAAGATCCCCTGAACGTCCGTCCGATCGCCCACGCAATTTGGGATCCGCACTTCGGCCAAGCGGCTGTGGATGCGTTCACCCAAGGTGGTGCTTCGGGCCCCGTGAACATTGCGTTCTCTGGCGTTTACCACTGGTGGTACACGATCGGGATGCGCACCGTGGGCGACCTGTACCAAGGTGCTGTGTTCCTGCTGGTGTTGGCGGCTTTGATGCTGTTTGCCGGCTGGCTGCACTTGCAACCCAAGTTCCGCCCCAGCCTCTCCTGGTTCAAGAACGCAGAATCGCGTCTGAACCACCACTTGGCGGGTCTGTTCGGCGTGTCGTCGCTGGCTTGGACGGGTCACTTGGTGCACGTGGCAATTCCCGAATCGCGTGGCGTGCATGTGGGTTGGGATAACTTCCTGTCGGTGGCTCCTCACCCGGCTGGTTTGGCTCCTTTCTTCACCGGTAACTGGGGCGTGTATGCCGAGAACCCCGATACGGCTGGTCATGTGTTTGGCACGGCTCAAGGGGCTGGCTCCGCAATCTTGACCTTCCTGGGCGGTTTCCACCCCCAAACGGAAGCCCTGTGGCTGACGGATATTGCCCACCACCACCTGGCGATCGCGGTGATCTTCATCGTCGCCGGTCACATGTACCGTACCAACTTTGGTATTGGTCACAGCATCAAGGAAATCTTGGAAGCGCACAAGCCGCCTTCGGGCAAGCTGGGCGACGCTCACAAGGGTCTGTTTGATACGCTGAACAACTCGCTGCACTTCCAACTGGCTCTGGCCCTGGCTTCGCTGGGTGTTGTGACCTCGTTGGTGGCTCAGCACATGTATTCGATGCCGTCGTATGCCTTCATTGCGAAGGACTTCACGACCCAGGCTGCCCTGTTTACTCACCACGAGTACATTGCTGGCTTCCTGATGGTGGGTGCGTTTGCTCATGGCGCAATCTTCCTGGTGCGTGATTACGATCCCGCCCAAAACAAGAACAACGTGCTCGATCGTGTGCTCCAGCACAAAGAAGCGATCATCTCGCACCTGAGCTGGGTCTCGTTGTTCCTCGGTTTCCACACCTTGGGTCTGTACGTTCACAACGATGTGGTTGTGGCGTTCGGTACGCCTGAGAAGCAAATCCTGATCGAACCCGTTTTCGCTCAATGGATTCAAGCGGCTCACGGCAAACTGCTCTACGGCTTCGATACGCTGCTGTCGAACCCCGATAGCTTGGCAGCGACGGCTTGGCCGAACCATGGCGATGTGTGGCTGCCCGGTTGGTTGGAAGCAATCAACAGCAACGCTAACTCCCTGTTCCTGACAATCGGCCCTGGCGACTTCCTGGTTCACCACGCGATCGCGCTGGGTCTGCACACCACCACCTTGATCCTGGTCAAGGGTGCTTTGGATGCCCGTGGCTCCAAGCTGATGCCCGACAAGAAGGACTTTGGTTACAGCTTCCCTTGTGACGGTCCTGGCCGTGGCGGTACTTGCGACATCTCGGCTTGGGATGCGTTCTACCTGGCCATGTTCTGGATGCTGAACACGATCGGCTGGATCACCTTCTACTGGCACTGGAAGCACCTGTGCGTGTGGCAAGGCAACGTGGCTCAATTCAATGAGTCATCGACTTACCTGATGGGCTGGTTCCGCGATTACCTGTGGCTGAATTCGTCGCAGTTGATCAACGGCTACAACCCCTATGGCATGAATAACCTCGCTGTTTGGGCTTGGATGTTCCTGTTCGGTCACCTGATCTGGGCAACGGGCTTCATGTTCCTGATTAGCTGGCGTGGTTACTGGCAAGAGTTGATCGAAACCCTGGTTTGGGCACATGAGCGCACTCCGCTGGCGAACCTGGTTCGCTGGAAGGACAAGCCGGTGGCCCTGTCGATCGTGCAGGCTCGTCTGGTTGGTTTGGCCCACTTCACCGTTGGCTACTTCGTGACCTACGCAGCCTTCTTGATCGCCTCGACTTCGAGCAAGTTCGGCTAAATCTGATTGCCTCCTAGGTAACTAGCAAAAATCCCCCGGTCTCGTTGAGATTGGGGGATTTTGCTATTGGAGAATGGGGCGATCGATTCAATTCAATTCAATTCAATCGATTCAGATGCCAATGGCTCGTTCCAATGGCTCGCTTGGTAGGGCGCTGCAATCTCTGGAGACCTAGGGCGATCGACTCAGGATCGCTTGATCACTTGAATGATGCAAGTCTCCACGGATTCAAGAAAAGACCTATGCAAAAGCGGGGCGAGCAGGTTGTCCTGCCTTCGCCCCGCTTGCTATTCCAGCTCTGAGTGCTGAAAGAGGATGGAGTTTAGCGCACCGTCTCGAAACTGTCGGCACGCGACTTGAATTGCCCCAGGAAGATATCCAAAACCGATCGCTTGCGGGTCTTGATCCGCGCCGAAACCGACATCCCGGCTTGAATTTTTAACTCCAAGCCTCGATTGGTTTTCAGGGTTTGCCGTTCCAACTCAATCCGAATGGGAAACGTATAGGTGGGGCGCTCTTGGGTGGGTGCTAGGGCATCCGACCCGATCGAGACTAACTTCCCCTTGATGCTGCCAAATTCCAGCGAAGGGAACGTGTCCACACTCACCTCCACTGGCATTCCCACTTCCACGAACCCGATATCCTTGTTGGTCACATAAACCGATGCCACCAACTCGCCATCGGGCACGATGCTCAACATGGGTTCCGTGGGGCTGGCCACATAGCCCGGGCCGCTGGCCTTGATATCAAAAACCGTGCCGGCAATGGGGGCGCGTAGTTCTTGATAGCGTACCGCTTGCTCCGCTTTTACTAATTGGCTTTGCACTTGGGCAAGCTGACCGACCACGTTGGCATCCTGGCGGCGGTTATCCAGACGGGACTTTGCCAACTGGGTGTCGATATCGGCGATCGCCCGATCGTTGTCCGCAATTCGGTTTTCCAAATCCGCCGCCCAACTGGTTTGGGTGGTACGAATTTCCGCCAACTGCGTACCAATTTCCGCCTGCTTGGTTTGAATGGAAGCCATGAGGCGAGCTTCTTGCTCATTCAAACTGGCAACTTGCCCCTCCAGGGTCGCCACCGCATCAGCATTCGACAGCACGGCCTGCTGTTGGTTCTTGAATTGCAGCCGAGCAACTGCCCCTTCTTCAACGAGGGGCTGCAAATCAGCGATGATTCCCTCATTGATATTCAGGCGCTCTTGGGCCTGTCCCAATCGAATTTGGATGGCCCGCCGTTGGGCGCGAGTGTTGGCCACATCACTGCGCAATTCATTGATTTGCGAGTTCAGTTCCGCCACGCGCGATTGCAGTTGCGACAGTCGAGAAGCTTGGGCTGCTCGGTTTTCTGCCAACCGACCGGCTTGGCCGGCCGGAGCCGCGCGATCGCCCCGCAGCAGTGCCCGCAGGTAGATATTTTCCGCCACCCGCACAGCTCGGTTGCGTTGAAGGTCAATAACACTGGTCTGGCCCTCGCGGGTTAAGCCCAATCCGGCAGCCTCCGTTCGAATCAGTTGCTTTTGGCGCTCGAGGGAGTCCTGGTTGGCCTTCAGGGATTGCACATCCGCCGCCTGCCCCGTAGGGTCAAAGGTGGCGAGCAATTGTCCCTTTTCGACCCGTTCGCCATCCTTGACCAAAATTTCCCGCACCACCCCACCGGCCGGTGCTTTGATCGGCTTTGTGGAGTCCTTGGGCTGCAATTTACCAGCCGCTGGAACTGACTGGTCAATCTGGGCCACTGCGGCCCAAGTGATGCCGCCGACCACAAAGGTCACAATCAACCAAATAAATCCACTGGCGAGCAATGCCGGCCGTTGTAGCAAGACCGGTTGCTCTTCCCGTTCGATAAAGGCCTTTAGCATTGAGTTTCACCAAATTGCAGACTGAAAGGATTGACTGGTCACAAACAAACGGGGTGAGGATGGGGGGAATCGCTAGCTAAACGATCCTTCCTGTTGTTGGAACAGGCAATAGTAGCGACCCTTCATAGCCATCAATTCCTCGTGGGTTCCCTGTTCAACCACGGCCCCCTTGTCCATCAGGATGATCGAGTCTGCGTTCAGAACTGTGTTCAAGCGGTGGGTAATGAAGAACACCGTGCGGTTTCGGAACTCAACGGCCAGGTTATTACAAACCTGACGTTCTGAGTTGTAGTCCAGGGCGCTGGTGGCTTCGTCCAAAATCAGGAGTTTGGGCTGTTGTAAAACGGTACGGGCGATCGCAATCCGCTGTCGTTGTCCCCCAGAAAGCCCGGTTCCCCGTTCCCCAACCACGGTGTTGTAGCCGTTGGGCAACTGCATGATGAAGTCGTGGGCGGCGGCCACCTTGGCGGCGTGAATCACTTCCTCGGTGGTGGCATCTGGGTTGGCCAGCATGATGTTTTCTTGCACCGTGCCCGTAAACAGGAGGGTGTCTTGCAGCACCATCCCAATTTGTCGGCGCAGGGAGTAGAGTTCCACTTTGCTGATGTCGTAGCCATCAATTTGGATGTAGCCAGCGGTGGGAGCGTATAGCCGCTGGAGGAGTTTCATGAGGGTGGATTTCCCGGAACCGGATTCCCCCACAATTCCTACAAAAGTGCCCGGGGCAAAGTCGAGATTGACGTTGGCTAGCTGCAAGGGCCCCGTTTCTGCAAAGCGGAAGGAGAGATCGGAGAACTTGACGGAGCCGACCAATTCCGGCATGGGGATATTGTCGCGATCGGCATCGCTGGACTCCGGTTGGCTGTCAACAATATCCGCCAGACGTTCCACAGAAATCGAAATCTCCTGCACCTGTTGCCAAGCACCCACCAAGCTGAGGAGGGAACCCGTGACGTTTCCGGCCAGGATTTTGAAGGCGATCAATTGCCCCAGGGTGATTTGGTTGCCAATCACCAAATAGGCTCCCGCCCAAAGCAGGGCTAGTGTAGACAGGCTGTTCAGGAAGGAGGTGGCCCCCCCGATCGTGGTGCCGGTCATGATCGTTTTGAAGTTTGCCTGGATCATGCGGGCATAGCGCTCTTGCCACTGCCACAGCACCTTGGTTTCGATGTTTTGGGCCTTGACGGTTTGGGCCCCGGAAATCACTTCCACCATGTAGGAGTCCACGTCGGCGCGGCGTTCTGCTTGGCGACGAATGAGTTGGCGGATGATCGGGGCGGCAAAGACGATAATCCCGCCCAAGATGGGGACGACCGCCAGGGCTACCAAGGTGAGCAGCCAACTGTAGACCACCATCACGACGATGTAGATCACCGAGAAGATGGCGTTCAGGAAAACGGTGAGGGCTGTGCCGGTCAGGAAGTTCCGAATGCTGTCGCGCTCATTGACCCGACCCGCCAGTTCACCCACCCGACGCACGTCAAAGTAGCCCAGGGGCAGGCGCATCAGGTGACTGATGATGGCGGAACCGACGTTCATGTCGATTCGGTTCATGGCATCGACAAACAGGTAAGTCCGCAGGATGTTGAGGATCCCTTCAAAGACGGCCACACCCAACATGAAGAAGCCGAGGGCATCCATGGTTTCGATGCTGCCTTGGCCCAACACTTTGTCGATGATCACCTGGGTGATGATCGGCTGCACCAACCCGAAGGTTTGAACGAAGAAGGACGCGACGACAACTTCGATCAGGGCGCGTTTGTAAGGCAGGATCCAGGGAACGAACCAACTGAGACCGAATTTTTCCGGCAGTTCTTCTACGGGGGCTTCGAGAAGCAACACCATGCCGCTTTCGCCCCAGCTTTCTAGGAACTGCTGGGGGGTCTTGCGCATCACGCCTTCTTCAGGGGTGGCCAGGATGATGCGGGTTTCGGAAATGTCGTAGATGACGGCGAAGCTATCTTTCCAGGGGGTGAGAGCGGGTGCTTTTAGCCGATTGATCAGGACACCGGAAATTTGGATCAGTTGGGGCCGAAAGCCGATGGTTTGGGCGATCGCCCCGCAAACCTGCATGGAGATTTGCCCGGTGGCCCGCAGTTGATCTTCCAGGAGCCGCCGAATCCGATCTTTGCGGAATTGCAACCCGGGCACGAATTCATTCAGCATCTGGAAGCAGGCCAGAGTGCCGTTGACGGGCCCCCGCCCCCGCACATGGGGATAGGTGGCGGGCTGGGTTAGCAGGGCTTCTCGGGGAAGTTCGGGCGGCTTTTCGGGGGCGAAGGGAATTTCGGGAGCGGGAACCGGAGCTGCCGCAACGGGAGCCGGTTCGGTGACGGGGGCGGCGTTGCCGGTGACGATATCAACCGGGGGTGGGGGCGGGGCGGCGATCGCGGCTTCGGTTTGGGGGGTGCGCTGCCGGAGCCAGTCTTGGGTAAACCCAACGACGCGGGCCGCATGGCCGCCGGTGATGGTAACGGAGCCGCTGCCGGCCCATTGCAGTCGATCGCCCGCGATCAGTTTGCCGCTGACGGTTTCCGCTTGGCCACCGCTCAGGAGCCAGACGAGTTGCGGATCAATGAGTCGCTCAAGGGTGGCCTCATCGACAATTCCTTCGGGAATGCCCATCACCTGTACTTCATCGAGCATCCGCAGGGTGATGTCTTTTAGGTTGCCGCGTCGATCGGCTTGGCGCTGTAGCTCTTGGCTGAGCAGACCGAAGAGTTCACAGATGTTGCAGCGCGACTCCCAGGCTTGACGGAAGGTGGGTTCTTCGGCCATCACGGCCAGAAAATCGGCGGCGGGGATGCTGATGCAGGTGGTTTCGGTGGAGGCGATCGCCGTTTCGCAGGCCACGCCCCGCAACAGCCCAGCCCAACCGAGAATTTCGCCAGGAGTGGCTAGTTTGAGGCTGACGGGCCGTTGCGATCGCTCGTCAAACCCCAGAACCCGCACTTGTCCTTGGAACAAAACCAAGACTTGGGCCGGCAAGGTTTGGCGATCGAGCAGTGGTTGCCCCACCCGGTAGCGCAGTAGCTGGGCCCCCTGGAGTAAGCGTTCCAAACTGGCGGAGCTGAGGCGGCTGAACGGATCGATCTCCGCCAGAAACACTTGAATGGGCTGATGGCTAGCAGCTTGAGTCATAACTCCAGGCACGGGCAAAAACAGGTCAAAGCAGTTAGGCGAGGCGATCGAGATGGGAAGCGATTGGGATTGAGAGCCAAATCAGCGCATGGGTTCAGGGCTAGCTAACGGTTGCGCAAATTATGGATCGTTTTTATGGATCATTTGCGGAGTCAGGAGCTGAATCAAAATTGGTCAAATTGGATGGGTCAAATTGACCCTGATCAAACTAACCGTAGCGGGCGATCGCCTTGGCTCATCCCGATCGCCCTCAACTTCCCGAATCGGAAGCGGCCCAAAGTAACTGGGGCGAACCGAGGGCTTGAATTTGTTCGCGCATCCAGTTTTCAAACATTTCATCGATCATTTGTCGGCGCATGGCTTCATCAAGCTGCGACGGCAAAAACTGTTCCAGCCGCACAATAATAAACCATTCCACCAGGGCGCGCGGGGGCCACAATTGACCCGGCTGGCTCACTTCCAACATGCGGGCAATGAAGGGGTGAGGTTGGTTCAGAGGCACGGGCCCCAAAATGCCATTGGTTTGAGCTTCTGGGCCTTGGGAATAGGTGCGAGCCATTTCTGCGAAGGAAGACTCGCCCTCTTCAATGCGGTAATAAATTTCCTGGGCCAGCCCTTCATCCTGCACGCGAATCAGGGAGTAGACCACCTTATCTAGGCGGCTCTTTTGACTGACAAAATAGTTTTCTACTTTGCGCCCAAATTGGGACTCTTTGAACTTTTCCAGCCGCATGGGCCGAATGGCCAGCTCTTCAAGCCCTTCAATGGAGAGGTTGTTTTCCTGCATCCAGCGGGCAATGTCTGCGTCTTCAATAATCCGATGTTGCTTCCGAAAGTTAATGACGGCCTGCTGCCGTTCTTCTTCGGTGAATTCCACATCGGCGATCGCCCGATCGATCACCAATCCGCGCAGGAATTGCGGCATCAGGTGATAGCGACTGAGCAGCGAGAGCATCTCATGCGCTTGGATAACATTCGGACCAATTTGGAAGAGACCTGCCATGGTGAATTGATTTGCAGTGATTGCAGGCAAAACGAACGAAAAGTGTAAACGAAACGTTAACAACTAACTGGTGATTGGCCAATTGATTCAGTCAGTCATCAACTAACCATTAAGCAGCGATCGGGGAACCATCACAGGGGTGGTGTGGCACTTTGGGGTGCGCATCGGTTTTGTGTTTGGGTTGCCCGGTCGGTTAAGCCGCTCATTCAATCGTGACTGAAGGGCTGGAGCATGAGTCTTCCAAAGAATACCATCGCGCCTGGAATCGAGCCGGATGGGTTGTTGTGTTGGAAAAACGGGTGCTAGATGCCTTGGGGACTGCAAAGAGAGGGCGCAAGCTTTGACCAGAATGCATCGGAACGCGGGGATGGATCAGACCACGAGTCACGAATTTGGATCACGAATTTGGATCACGAATTCAGATCACAAGGGCGGACTAAGGTTGTGGACGCAGGGCCCCCGGGGGAGGTTCCATTGATGGACGGTGGCGGCTGTAGCTTGTGTCGGGCGATCGGGCGCGATAGCCTAGGGCGGTGATCTGTTCACTCAATCGCTCGCCATCTTCCTGTTCCGATGACTTCTGAACCCGCCGCATCCCTGGCCTACAGCGACATCCACAATGCCGATTTGTTGAAACTGCTGCCCGGAGATGCCCGATCGATTGTGGAAGTGGGCTGTTTCACAGGGGCCTTGGGACAGGCCTACAAACGAATTAACCCCTTTGCCCAATACATCGGCTTAGAGCAAGATCCAGCGGCGGCCCAAATCGCGGCGGGCCGGCTCGATCGCGTCTATGTGGGCAACGCGGAAGATCCCCAACTGGGGGCAGAAATTTCCCCGGAAAGCATGGATTGCCTGGTCTATGGGGATGTGCTGGAGCATTTCATTAATCCTTGGCAAACCCTGACCCACCATGCACGCTGGCTGGCTCCCGGTGGCCAAGTGATTGCCTGCATTCCCAATATTCAATATTGGGGAGCCATTGTGGATTTGCTGTCGGGCCGTTGGGAATATGCGGATTACGGCATTTTCGATCGGGGCCATTTGCGCTTCTTCACCAAGGATTCCATTACCCAGCTTTTTCAGCAGGCGGGGTTAGAAATTGAAGAAATTCGGGGTCGCAGTCGCCCCGATGAAATGCGCGACAAATTCCAAGAGGCGATCGGGCCGCTGCTGGATCGGTTGGGGGTCGATCGGCAGCGGTTTAATCAGCAAAGTGCTTCGGTTCAATACCTGGTGCGAGCCATGCGGCCGGGCGATCGGCCCCAGCGACACTTCTTTGCCCAAACCCTGGTGATGGAAGCCAAGGTTTGCAAACGAGTGCGAGTAACCGAACCGAATGAGTTTTTAAATCGAATTCCCGGAATGCGGGCGATCGCCCAGGATCGCACCGCCACCGCCGGAGCCGTGCAAGCCCACGAAGAGCCAATTTTTATTTGGCAACGGGCAATTTTGAACCGAGAACAGGACTTGGTGCAGCAGCGCAAACTCCTGGCCCGAGGTTATCTGATCATCTTGGAAGTGGACGACGACCCCTACCGCTGGGCCCGCACCGAAAAAACAGACTTTTTCGCCTATCGCAGCGTCCACGCCATCCAAACCTCCACGGAACCCCTGGCCGCCTTCCTGCGCCAAGTGAACCCCTACGTGGCCGTGTTTCCCAATCAGTTGGCGGAATTGCCCCCACCTGCCGCCATCGATCCACAACGACCGGTCACCCTCTTTTTTGGGGCCTTGAACCGGGAAAACGATTGGAAACCGCTGATTGACGGCATTAACCGCGTACTCAATCAACGGGGCGATCGAATTCTGGTTCATGTGATTCATGATCGCCACTTTTTTGAAGCCCTGCAAACGCCCCACAAAACCTTCCGTCCCTTCTGTCCTTACGAGGAATATGCGGAGCTGTTGCACCAAAGCGATGTGGCCCTGTTGCCCCTGGAACGCACCCGCTTCAACGGCATGAAATCAGACTTGAAGTTCATTGAGTGTGCCGCCCACAGCACCGCCGCCCTGGCCAGCCCCGTGGTCTATCAACAAACCCTGATCGATGGTCAAACGGGCCTGCTCTATTACAGCCCAGCGGACTTTGAGCAAAAACTAGCCGCCCTGGTTGACTACCCCCAATTACGCGAAACCCTGACCCAAAACGCCTACCAGTGGGTGTCCCAAAACCGGCTGATGTGCCAGCACTATCGCCAACGATATGAGTGGTATCGATCCCTGCGCGATCGCCTACCGGAGTTGAACGCGGCCTTGCAGCGTCGAATTCCCGATCTATTTGCAGGATGACTTCAAAGGATGTCTGGGAAGTAACTTGGGGCAATGGCAAAGCACTAGTAGTCGTGGGGAGTAGTCGTGGGGGCAAGGGCCTTAAGCCCCTTGTCTGGCAGTGTCGGTGAGGTGATGACTTTCGGTAACTGATCGCTTACGCCGCAAGACTTTTACGGACTCATCATGACTGAATTATGGCACTACCGAAACCTGATTCGTGATCTGTGAAAATGCTCTGCATGGTTCATGAAAACTCCTGAATCATGAGAAATTAATCTCCAGAATATTAAATAAATCTTGATAAGAATTAAAGCTTTAAATCAAAAATATTTTGTTCATTGAACAATAAAAATGCGTAATAAAAATCAAATCTATTCTGAAATTACAGCACTTTCCAGTGCTATGAGGTGCAGTAGCAGCAATGAGCAAACCAGTTTCTGAGATATTGGGGATCAATTAATCGAAGAGCAACCGCCAGCAGTTGATCAAGCATTGCGGTAGTGGTAG